>JANXAM010000032.1 GCA_025062155.1 Gloeomargarita sp. SKYB120
TAATGATGGAAATCATTCAGCGCCAGGAAAATCGCATTGAAGAACTACGCCAAGACACTCGTAATATTCACGCTGATATTCGCCAGTTGCTGGCAATTCTCACCCGAAACTACCCCAATGGCCGGCAGGATGTAGAGTAGAGAAAGTTGGGTTAGGGGTAAAGCCATGGCCCGCTGGACCGATGAGATGCTAGACCGCTTAGCTGAGCAAGTGCAAGCGAACGCCGTTGCCATTCGAGAGCTAAGGGAACAAACTGCGGCAAACGCGACTGCCATTCGGGAACTGCGGGAAGCTCAAGCATTGATGATGGCCCAAATTAATGCCAATGCCCAAGCCATTCAGGAATTGTGGGTATCTGTGCAGGAACTACGGGAAGCGCAAGCGCAAGCGACAGCCCAAATCAATGCCAACGCCCAAGCCATTCAGGAATTGCGGGTATCTGTGCAGGAACTACGGGAAGCACAAGCGTTAATGATGGAAATCATTCAGCGCCAGGAAAATCGCATTGAAGAACTACGCCAAGACACTCGTAATATTCACGCTGATATTCGCCAGTTGCTGGCAATTCTCACCCGAAACTACCCCAATGGCCGGCAGGATGTAGAGTAGAGAAAGTTGGGTTAGGGGTAAAGCCATGGCCCGCTGGACCGATGAGATGCTAGACCGCTTAGCTGAGCAAGTGCAAGCGAACGCCGTTGCCATTCGAGAGCTAAGGGAACAAACTGCGGCAAACGCGACTGCCATTCGGGAACTGCGGGAAGCTCAAGCATTGATGATGGCCCAAATTAATGCCAATGCGGAAGCAATTCAGGAATTGCGGGTATCTGTGCGAGAACTACGGGAAGCGCAAGCGCAAGCGACAGCCCAAATCAACGCCAACGCCCAAGCTATTCAGGAGCTGCGGGCATCTGTGCGAGAACTACGGGAAGCACAAGCGTTAATGATGGAAATCATTCAGCGCCAGGAAAATCGCATTGAAGAACTACGCCAAGACACTCGTAATATTCACGCTGATGTTCGTCAGTTGCTAGCAATACTTACTCGGAATTACCCGAACGGTCGTCAAGACAGGGATAACTAGAGTTTGAATGTAATGATTTTTACCTTATTTAATACTGCTTAAAATAAATTCACGCTGGGATGGTCAAAAATTGAGCTGAGAATGGGAAACCTACTGAGTGGAAGCGTCGTCCGAGCAGCTAGCCGTTTCCCTGGCGTTCATGCGTCTGAGACGACTGGTGATTCCTATCACAGGTGGGTCAAGGCGGATATGTTAGCAGTATAGATAGCATATCCCCCCCTTGCCGGTGATGGGAATGCTTCTGTCCTTCTGTGTTCTATCCTCATCCTCTCTGGAGTTACGGTCATGGCGCGTTCTCGACGGGTACACGCACTGCGGTTGCAACAAGGTCTTCTCATTTGGCTACTGAGCCGTTATTACCGGGCGAAGAAAGATGGTGGGTTTGTCCTACCTACAGCCACGCTGCTGATCATCGTGGCGTTTTTAATCATGATTGGCTTGGTGGCCCGGACGGCTAACCGCGTGGTTCAGGTAGCAGGACAGCGGGAACGGGTTGTCATCGAAGGTCCCACTTCCGAATCCATTGACCGGGCGCGGGCGAAGCTGGAGTACCTGTTTACTCGAGAAAGCCGGTTGTCCCGTGAGCAGCGCGAGCAAGAGATTGAAGACTTGTTAGGGCACCGGCGACGGGATAATACTGGGCGAGTCGTTGGAGCAGCAGCGGTTAACGATGTCTATACGCTACCCGACGAAGTGCGCTGCGCTAGCCAGGATGGGAGATGTTTTGATGCGCCAGCTACTTACACGCCGGACAATATTGCACCCACGTGGGCTTACCGAGTGGATTTGAATGGCAATGGCCGCACGACAGACCCGCAGGATGGCGTAGCAGTTTATAGCATTATTGGGCGTGTTACACGCGCTGGTAGGAGTGCCGTACCCCGTGAAGGTTACACGCTGCTTCCAGACCGCAGGCAACGAGCTGCTAATTTTGTAGTCAACAACGCCCCTGTCCAAGCTGAGCAGGGTGATGCATTCTGTCAAGGTGCAGCGGGGGCTGGTGGTGGTTTTAATGAAGATACAGGGCGCTTTACGAGCGCTAGTAGTGCGGACGAGTACAAAAATTTTCAAGTCTATGCAGTTACTATTCCCAATCGGATTGGTCAGGACCCACAGCTGACCCTGAACGCAGCGGTATTTCAACAAGACCGTACCTACATAGGTGCTGGTAAGTGGGGTGCTTGGTTCCGCTATGACATTGAGATTCAGCGGCCCCCTCAATTTAACTGGAATGGGGCTATGCATACGGAAGGGTCCCTGATTTTGTACAGTCCCTTTGCTCCCCTGACAAGCTATCTCGTTAGTGCGCCTAATTCTTGCTACTACGTGCCGCCTTTCAACTCCCTGATTTCAACACGGGGGTTGCTGATGAGTGGCACGACAGATACCAATACGGATGACCCTGGGCCTAGTGTCTTTATCCATCTGCATCCTGGCGGGCGACAAGCACCAACCCAAATAATTCGTTTATCCCGTGGTGCTGGTCACCCCAACCCGCCGGGTCCTGGACAGTTTGATAACGATGATGCGGTGCGCAGTGGCTTTCTGCCGGCTGACATTGCCATAGACCCGCTCCACTTAGTTTTGACGGGGATTCCTTTGCCACGGCGGCGACCGGCAGGAACAGAAACCTATGACACCTATGTAGATTCCAATTTCTTTGGCGGTGCTTTGTCGCGACGGGTTCGAGTGGGCCGGTGTGAGGTACCGCCCTATGTAGATGACACGTATCGAGCGGACAATCGCTTGGGTCCTAAACCGTCCTATGAGCGGGGTAGCTGCGATGGTATCCAACCCTGGACGGGCCGCGCTGGCGATCCCATTACCGATCCCAAGCTGATTAGTAACATCGCTCCCCCCGACAAGCCAGAGGACTATGGGCTGGATGGCTACTGGGAACGGCGCGCCTTGGGTCAAGGGATGAAGGTGATTGTGGGCCAGCGGCTGGAGCTGGGCAATGTCGGCGTCTGGGGTAGCTGGCGGACGTATGGGACTGTTAGTGGGACATGGAATCACTGGCAATCATGGAGCGCAACACCTGACCGTCGAGGCCAGTTGATTGACTCTAATGTCCCTACTACTAATCCCTACTTCAACGCTGGAACCAACCCCGAGAGTAGAGAAATCTATGGTTTACTCTTCCGGCCTGACACGATTATCAGAGCAGGGTCGCAAACGATTCCAGCACCGGGAGCTGCTGATCCTTTGTACCCACCGTTGTTGCTTGGTTCTGTGATTGCTTCGACAAGTGAATACGAGTGGGGAACTATGCCGGCTCTACAGTTTGGCAGCCGTCTCAACTGGCAGTTGCACCGGCGTACCCAGCGGGACAATCTCGCAGCAGTGCAGGCGACAGCAGTCTATTACTATCGTGCGCAAGACCGGAGTTTGCCCTTGTTGTGCCTATCGAGTACGATTCACCCTGGAACAGAGGCGAGTTATCTCAATAGCATTACCTACGGCGATCCGGTGAGTCCGGCTGACCCGAATTCTGCTCAGGGTTTAACCCGCTATCCTCGCTTGAATGCCAACTTTGTCCGGCCCGTGGGAACCCAGGCACTCTTTCCGCCTGCGGACTTTTTCACCGGGCGGGGAACGGCCAATATGGAGTACGGCGACGCGCTGAACCCACTTGACCCTCCGTTCGATGAAGAAGACTTTGACCGAGGGACGGCCTTGATGAAGGCGTTGACCAACTTGGCGTATTTTGCCGGTGACCCAAATGGGGCTTACCCGCCGTTGCAACGTCCTCAAGGGAGTACCCAGGTGCATCCTGACCCTGTGCTGACCATGTGGGGGAATTTCTCCAACCTGCGACGGACGATTGGGATGCTAGGGAGTACAAGCTATGACCAACTCCCTCCGGCGGATCAGGCGAATCTACACACCGCAGGTTGCACGCTGGGAATCCTGGCGGACAACGTTTACTGGTACCTGGATTGGGGTTATCGTGGGCGTGGTCGTGACTTCTATATGTCGGGTAATCCTGATCAGCCATACCAAAACGAGCCTCCCACTCCTAATGTCCCACCCAATCCGCCCAACCAAGCGTCACCAGGTGACCGGGGAAGTTCTCCCAATATCGAAATCAACCTGAAGCGCCTGGCCGCGACCCTGCGGATGTTGCAGGATGGGCGTGAAGGTGCTGGCAATTATGAGATGGGACATGGCATCCTGGATTTCATTCCCAAGGGTGCAAGTAACTGTCCTGTCAACCAATCTCCGCCTAACCCCAACTGCTACAACATTCCTGCGGAGTACTACATTGCGGCGCTGGCGCGGATTCGAGATAGCTTTGCAACAGAACCCAACTGGAATACCGATCCTAACTCCAACTACCAGCGCTGGAACCGGCTGGTGTACCTGGCGCGGTTTGTGAACACTTGGTTGCAGATTGTGCGAGACCGTACCTATGGGTTCCGGGAGTATTTGCCGGGAGATCCGGTGTTCAGCGACGGTAGCTCCAATCGCACGATGAACCATGACCGAGACCAGAACAACCGTCGCTTGAGTTACCGTTTCCGCACAGCCAAAACTCATCCCGCAGACCCCTACGGTCCGCCTTTACCTCCGGATCCTCGCAACTTCAACCCGAATGACCTATTGAGTGATCTACTTAACCCGCGCGTCGACCTGCCTTGCGACCTTAGCTTGGCTGACATCAACTACTTTGGATATCAGGTCGGGAACAATCCAACTGACCGTAACAATGCTTTGGTTGAGCGAGAAATGATTGCTCTGGCCCGGTTGTGTCCGACGCAGCCCAAGTATCCATCTTTGTATTACCTGTTCCCAGGGGATTTGAACTCGGATGGGCAGGTTGGCGCAGGCGACCAGCACGGTCATGATGGAACGTCGGGGATCAACATGCGCAATAGTGACGACCCCAGCCCCTACAACCAACCAAGTGGAAGCCCAACGAATCGAAACGAGAGATTCTCAGAGCCATATGTGCTAGGCCAATACATTGCGGAAGATGCGAACCGATTAGTTACTTACGAGCCATTTCCTGCGTCTGATTTAGAAGCGATGCGTCTGGCTGCTCGGGCTGGTTCGGACTACAACCCAAGGGACTGGCAGTTACCGGTGACTCAAGAACTCCCGGCTGGTGGGGGTAGTTTGCCACGGGATGCCAATGTCAATACGGCAGACCTATATCAGAAGGAGACTGACTTGATCATCAGTCGTTTCCAACCGAGCAATGCCCGCCTGCTTCTGTCTGCCTACCGTACTGGCTTGGCTGAAAAGGCCCTGTTCAACGGACGGGAGTTGCAAACGGCGCGGGTGATGGACTTTGACATTGACCTGCTGCGGCGAGTTGACCGAGGGCCAAGGGGAGCCAATGATGCCTGGCTATCGGTGAGCAGTGGTATTGTCTATGCCTTCCGCGAAGATGCCATGCGAGAAGACGCCATTGCCCGCCCAGCAAACAGCACTTGGGACAGCTATTTGGCCGAATGGCGTAATCAATACCTGGATGGTCCAAGCTTGCCTTTCCGTATGAACTACGACCCGCGCCGGCCATCGGACCCTCCGCTTGCACCCTCAGGCTTGAGTATTAAGCCGGTGGACTATTACGCCGACCCCAGCCGCCGGGTACATGGGTTCCGCCTGATGAATGGCAACGATGTCAGCCGGATTGGCGGGAATCTTCCACCAGACCAGAACATCTACGGGCTGACATTTGTCAGTGATAACCCCGTCTATGTGATGACTCAATGGGCACGGGGTCGTAGTGGGTTTAACCTGCATATGAACGCGGCTGGTAATCCGATGGAAGAATTTCTGCAAGCCCTACCCTTCCCTTACGACTTCAACCAGTTTTATGGTCGGTCGGATCGCAACTATGCCTTCGCTACACCAGGTGGCGATACCTGGCGACCAGTCGAAATCCTAGCAGATGCAGTTAGCTTGGTTACCCATAACTTCTGCGATGGGTATATCGAGCACGGTATCCGTAACGTACAGGATATTGACGGCCAGTTTGGCAACGAATGCACAAGCGGCAGCCCGTCGTTTAGAAATACCTTCCCCATCATAAGCCCCGATCTTGCTAACAATCCAGGCAGTGTTCCCCGTAACGGCTGGGCACGCGAATTTCCTTATGACCTGGGGTCGCCAATTATAGTGGGTAGCGACGGCACGCATCGTCTGCAGCAGACGGGTGCTACCCAAGCCATCGTGGGCGTTGACAACTACATGGATGCTGCGACTCGTTTTGGCCGTCGCTATGACTTTGTGCCCCTGCGGGGTACGGACTACACGGTCAATGCTGTGATTATCAGTGGTCTAGTGCCTTCACGGCGAGGTCAACCCTATGGTGGCCTGCACAATTTCCCGCGGTTTCTGGAGGTTCAGCAAACTCCACTCCGGATTCAGGGGTCACTGCTGCAACTCAACTTCAGTAACTACGCTACAGGCCCCTTTGACTTCGATGCTCTGGAGCGGGACCGTGTGGGTGATACAGTTAATACATACTTCCCGTACTATGAACCGCCCCTACGTTTCTGGGGATATGACCCAGCGCTGCAGTATGCACCGGCGGGCCCAGCATCCAAGCGCTTCCTGATGCTGTCTAACGCTCGGAATGAATACTTCTTGGAACTTGGGGCGCAAGACCCTTACATCTGCCGGTTGCGGCAATTCGTAACTCCCAACTTGACCTGCCCCTGATGGAGGTACAACCATGCGGCCTAAGCAGTTGCAGATACAGAGCGGTGGGTTCAGCTTAATTGAAGTTGTCGTGGCCACTGCCATTATTGGTCTCACGGCAGCGCTGATCCCGCCAATTGTTGCTCTTTCGGTTGCCGCTCGTGCTCAGAGCCAGCGAGTTGAGCAAGCTTATTTCTTGGCCCAGGGATACATCGATCTCGTGCGACTGAGGATGGAAAGGGGGCCAGCAGGTGGAAGTGTGTCTGATTTCATTAACGACATCAACAGGATAGTTCCTCCGAATAGTGCTACTTCGCTGGACGCGGTTCCACCACCAGCGGCTAATGCGTTGAGGAATGCTCCGCTTTGTGATTTGAGAAATCCCAATCCAAATGCGGGCCTTTGTCGCATCGATATTAATGCTGACGGGCGGCCAGATTTCGGAACACAGGCGTTTCGAGTTCGGCAGCAGCTAGCTTCAGATGGCAGGCCGATAGCCTTCGTTTTTGGGGTGCGGGTGTATCCGCGAGCCGTAGTGCAGGGAACCTACACCGGGCCGCTGGGGATTCGACCCGCAGCTGTCCGCTTAGGGGCAATAGAGGCTGTCAGTAACCCCCTGGCGGTGCAATATGGACGGGTGTTTATGCCAGATGCACCTGATTCTTTGTTGAATCTGTGCTTAGTGTTAGGTGGTGACCAGGCTAGGTGTCGTCAGTAGGGGGGCAAGGAGAATGCAAGTCATGCGCAGATGGTTGCTAACAATGCTTCAGTCCAAGAATCGCTTAGCTCGCGCTGGGTTTACGGTAGCTGAGCTGCTGGTTGGTGCGACACTGGGGGTGGTGCTGTTAGGCGGGATGATGTACCTGGTTACTGAGATGCTCCGCACCGAGCGCACGGAGACAGCGCGTAGCGAGACCGAGCGGGAAATGGCGCAGGCGTTGGACTACATTGCGTCGGAACTGCGGGAAGCGGTGTTGGTCTATGACCGGAACTGCTTGGGAGCTGATGGCACAGGGAATGGTACAACTTGCCAGGGACTGAGACTGCCGCGCAATACGGTGCTGGCGTTTTGGAAGCGGGAAGAGCTGCCGGATTTGAATCTTCTGAATCTCTCTGGAGCGCCTTCTGATGAATACGCCGTTCTCGATTGGTATGCCCGAAATCGCTGTGGGGGAAACCAAGATTGCCAGCGAGTGATGAACTACACTCGCACACAGTACGTACTGGTTGTGTACGTGTTGTGCCGCAACCCTGGTGGGCCGCCTACTCGGCCTGGTGGACCTGCTTGCGGTTTTACTACTGATACGCAGCCTCGTGGCCCAGCGCGGATTGTACGGGGGTATTTCTACCAGTACCAATGGGCTCCCTCCTTTGCGGACCGTCTCGCCAATCTCGACCCATTGACAGGTCCTACATGGCCTAGTACTATCCCGCACTGGAATGGACCTAATTCCGATACCGCTATCTTAGTTTCCAATGTGGATTGGACTGGGGACCGTGTTTCTATCAATTGCCCACCAGGTTACCTATCTTCCACAGGTGCAGGGTCGGATACGGGGTTTCCATCGTTTTTCGCCTGTGTGCGGGAGCGGGTTGGAGAGGGTACTGGCTTTGTGCAGGATGTGTATCTCTACCTGCGGGGGAATGCCGCTGAACGGGCCGGCTTACGGGAAATTGAGCGGGGGACTAATCAGTTCCGTCCAGCAGTAGAAACCCAAGTGCGCACCCGTGGAAGCTACAACCGGCGACCCAGTTAACTTTAGGAGGTAAACCCTATGCAACCGGTCAAAGCTAATCAAGGATTTACTCTAGTTGAAGTTGTCGTTATCGCTGTCATCATAGGCATCTTAGCTGCGATTGCTGCACCTAGTTGGCTGGCTATTCTGACGCGCCAGCGTTTGTACAACGCCCGTGCTAACGCTCTAGACAAAATCCGCGAAGCCCAAAGTCAAGCCATTCGCACCTCGCGCCCTTGGGAAGTTTGTTTTCGGGATAGAAATGGCTTTGTGGAAGTGTCAGTGCAACCGGGGGGGCGTGCATATAACTGCCGGAATCATACCAGTTGGCAATCTCTCATGGACAGCGATGCCCGTACAGTTGCTATTGACCCTGCCAATACCACTTCAAATCCACAATTTGGCACCAACCCCACGGATGGTTACAGCTTCCGTTTTGGCCCGTTCGGTGATAGGGCTGGCCTCGGAGGCAGTGATCCACAGTTGGTATTTATTCCTCGGGGGCAACCCAGAGGGCCGTACTATTGCGTAGTTGCTGAAGGTATTATTGGTCAGGTACGCGAAGGAAAATTGCAGCGGACTAACGAGGGCCGACTGAGGTGCCGATAATGGCGCTGAAGTGTAGTTAGTCTGCTCCGAACTAAACCGATGAATACCCCTTCACTCTACGAAACCGACTACCAACTCTGGCTGGAAAAAACGCTTGCCTGTATCCGCGCAGGCGACTGGTCACAAGTGGACGTGGAACACTTAGTCGAGGAGCTGGAGGACTTGGGCCAGAGTAATCAACACGCGGTTGCTAGCTACTTGATGCGTTTGTGCGAGCATTTACTGAAGCTGAAATACTGGGATGCGGAACGGGAACGATGCTATCGGGGCTGGCTTGTCGAAATCCGTAACTTTCGCATTGAAATCCAAGACCGTCTGAAGCGTAGCCCAAGTCTCTATCCCTTCGTCGAGGACATCTTCAGCCGCCAGTATCAACGAGGTCGAAAACTGTTTTTGGATGGCAGCGGGTTAGACGAAAAGCTGGTTCCCGAAACACCCCCCTTTACCCTAGCACAAGCCCTCGATGAAAACTGGCTACCCTAGAGAACATGGAACTCATTGCCCAGGACCTGTGGAAGTATTACGGCCAGCGGGCAGTGGTGCAGGGAGTGAGCTTGCGCCTGCAACCTGGCGAAATTCTCGGCTTGTTGGGACCCAATGGCGCAGGGAAGACGACCACCTTCGGGATGCTCTATGGCATGGTTATCCCTAGCCGCGGGTGGGTGCAAATCGGCCCCTACCACGTCCAGCGCCAGGGACGGCAAGCGCGCCAGTTTCTGGGCGTGGTAACCCAAGAAGATAACCTGGACCCCGATTTCACCGTCTGGGAAAATTTGGTGTTTTTTGCCCATCACTATCGCATCACAGGCCGCCCAGCCAAACAGCGGGCGTGGGAACTCCTGGCAGAAATGGAGCTGACAGACTACGCCCATCAACGGGTGGATGTGCTCTCGGGGGGCTTAAAACGCCGGTTGGTGCTGGCGCGGGCGCTCATCCACCACCCCAAAATTGTGTTTTTGGATGAACCCACCACCGGCCTGGACCCAGATGCTCGACAGGCGTTTTGGCGGCGCATCACTCAGCTCAAGCAAGATGGATGTGCAGTGCTGCTGACGACTCACTACATGGATGAAGCCCAGCGCTTGTGCGACCGGCTGCTGCTGTTGCAACAGGGGGTGGTGGTGGACCAGGGACCCCCCGAAGACTTGATCCAGCGCATCATCGGCGCTGAGGTGGCCGAAATCGAAGGCGTGGAAGCGGCTGTGATCCAAGACCTGGCTGAACGCGCTGGCGTTTGGTGGCGACCTTTTGGGCGGGGCTACCTGCTGAGCTTGCCCGCCCACGATTCCGAACTCTGGCACGCCCTGGAACAACTCGACAGCACCCGCTTGAGCCGCCGCCGCGCCAACTTGGAGGATGTGTTTTTGCGTTTAACCGGTCATGGTCTAGTGGAATGACGTCGCCGCCGGCACCGTTCGGAACAATATTTCACTTCGTCCCAGCAATCGGCCCACTTTTTGCGCCAGGTAAACGGGCGGCCACACACGGGGCAAATCTTTTGGGGCAAATCACGCTTGGCAATTCCCTTGGGCATGGGCCAAGTACCACTGGTAGGTTTTCTCAATCCCCAACGCTAGCGGCGTTTGCGCTTGCCATCCCAAAGCGTGCAACCGCGAGACATCCAGTAGCTTGCGCGGTGTGCCATCGGGCTTGCTGGGGTCGTACACAATCTCCCCGTCGTAGCCCACGATTTTGCGCACTAGCATTGCTAGGTCGTGGATGCTGATGTCTTCGCCAGTGCCCACGTTGATAATGTCGGGTTCGTCATAGTGCTGCATCAGAAACACACAGGCATCGGCCAGGTCGTCCACGTACAGAAACTCCCGCCGGGGTGTGCCCGTGCCCCACACCGTCACGTAAGGTTGTCCCTGCACCTTGGCTTCGTGAAATTTGCGGATCAAGGCGGGTAAGACGTGGGAGGTGTGCAGGTCAAAGTTATCCCCAGGACCGTAGAGATTGGTGGGCATGGCGCAAATGGCCGACCAGCCGTACTGCTGCCGGTAGGCTTGACAGAGTTTGATGCCCGCAATTTTCGCCACTGCATACCACTGGTTGGTGGGTTCCAGCGCTCCGGTCAACAAATACTCTTCCTTGATGGGCTGGGGCGCAAATTTGGGATAAATGCAGGAGGAACCGAGAAACAGCAATTTTTTGACGCCGGTGCGAAAGCTGTGGGCAATCACATTGGTTTGGATGCGCAAATTGTCCTCTAAAAAATCCACTGGATAGGTGGCGTTGGCAAGAATCCCCCCAACCTTGGCCGCTGCTAAAAAGACATACTCCGGTCGCTGCTGGTCAAACCATTGCCCGACTGCCTTCTCGTCCCGCAGGTCCAATTCCTGACGGGTCGCCACCAGCAGGTGGGTATAGCCTTGGCGTTGCAGATGCCGGTAGATCGCTGAACCCACAAGCCCCCGATGGCCCGCCACAAAAATCCGGCTGTGCTGTTGCATCCCCCACGCGCCTATCTCCGCCTTGATCCTACGGCAATTTGGTGTAGGCTAAAAAACGCAAGTGATTCAGGTGAGGCAGTTATGACGGCAATGGGCACCCGGGTGGATTGTGATGTCAAAGATTTGGGGCTGGCGCCCCTGGGTCGGAAACGGATCGAGTGGGCGGCCCGAGAGATGCCGGTGTTGGCCCAGATCCGCGAGCGCTTCGCCCAGGAGAAGCCCCTGCACGGCATTCGCCTGGTGGCCTGTTGCCACGTGACAACCGAGACGGCCAATTTGGCTTTGACCCTGAAAGCCGGAGGCGCCGACGCCCTGCTGATTGCCAGTAACCCCCTTTCCACCCAGGACGATGTGGCGGCTTGCCTGGTGGCAGAGCATCAGATTCCTGTCTTTGCCATCAAGGGGGAAGATACGGCCACCTATCAACGCCATGTGCGCCGGGCGTTAGACCACCATCCCCAGATCATCATTGACGACGGCGGCGATGTGGTGGCGACTCTGGTGCAGGAACGACCCCACCAGATTCCCGAAATCATCGGCACGACCGAAGAGACGACCACCGGGATGATTCGCTTGCGGGCCATGCTGGCAGCGGGAGTGCTGGCTTTTCCAGCGGTCAACGTCAACGACGCCGAGACCAAACACTTTTTTGACAACCGCTACGGCACGGGCCAATCCACGATGGATGGCATCTTGCGGGCCACCAATATCCTGATTGCCGGGAAAACAGTAGTCGTGGCGGGCTACGGCTGGTGCGGCAAAGGGACAGCGATGCGAGCGCGGGGCCTGGGAGCGCGCGTGGTCGTTACCGAAGTGGACCCAGTGCGGGCTTTGGAGGCAGCCATGGATGGGTTCCAGGTCATGCCCATGCACCAGGCGGCCTTGGTGGGAGATATTTTCATCACGGTCACCGGCAACAAACACGTCATCCGGCGCGAGCATTTTGAACTGATGAAGCCAGGGGCGATTGTGGCGAATGCGGGGCATTTTGATATTGAAATTGACCTGAAAACCCTGGCGGCGATGAGTACTGAAATTGTCGAGTTACGCCCCTTTGTGCAGGAATACCGCTTGCAATCGGGCAAAGGGATCATTGTGCTGGGGGAGGGGCGGTTGATTAACCTGGCGGCGGCGGAGGGTCACCCAGCCAGCGTGATGGATATGAGTTTTGCCAACCAGGCCCTGGCCTGCGAGTATCTGGTGAAGCACCGCGGGGAACTGGCTCCCGGCATCTACCCGGTCCCGGCCAAACTCGACCGGGAAATTGCCCGCTTAAAATTGAAGGCGATGGGCATCGAGATTGATACCCTGACACCAGTACAAGAAGAATACCTGAAAAGCTGGACAGCAGGAACCTGAGACCGCGATGGAGCATTTACCAGCCATCCTGGTGAGTTTGGGGGTGTTTATCGTTTGCGCGCTGGTGCTGGTCGGGGCGCAGGTGCTGGCGAGTGCCCGGTCCTCCCCGCCAGAGATGGCACCGGCGGAGACCCCTACGCCTAGCGCCCAGGACGTGGCCCAAGCGGAACCGCCTGTCCGTCCTCGCACCACCTTGGACGATTGGATCATCACCCCCTCGGGCTTGCGCTACCAGGAGTTACGCCTTGGCAAAGGCGCCAGTCCCAAGCGCGGGCAAACGGCGGTGGTGCATTACGTGGGCAAATTGGCCGATGGCCAGGTGTTTGACAGCTCCTACGACCGCAACCAGCCCTTTCGGTTTCGGGTGGGCGTCGGCCAGGTGATCAGGGGCTGGGACGAAGGCGTGGCAACCATGCGCGTCGGCGGCCAGCGCCGCTTGGAGATTCCCCCGGAACTGGGCTACGGGGCGCAAGGAGTCGGCGGCGTGATTCCCCCCAACGCCACCCTGTACTTTGACGTGGAGTTGCTGGCGATTCAGCCCTAGTCCACTTCGGTGGGCACCGATAGGGTCATCCCGGCAATGTGGGTCACAGGCGGCTCGCCCTTGAGCGGAATGTTTTCGTTGATGGCCTGGATTTCTTGGGCAGTGTAGGCGTTGATTTGGTGAATGTACTCCGGCAAGATGGCCCCCAGGCGCGGCGTGTAAAAGCGATGCAGGCTGAAGTTGGGCGTGGCCCAGAACCCCCGCCGTTTCTTATGGCGTCCACCGGCTCCTGGATCGAACGCCTGAATCCCTTCGGCAATTGCCCAGGCAATCGGCGTGTAGTAACAGGTTTCAAAGTGCAGGCAATCAATTTCTTGCCAGGCGCCCCAGTACCGCCCGTACAACTGCTGGTTTTTGGTCACGCAAAAAGCCATGCCCACCGGTTCCTGTAACCCCCGCTCGGCGCAAGCGACGCTAAACACCAGCCGATGCCGGTAATCCCGCGCCAGGCCCTGGAAAAAGGAACGAGTCAGATACTTGCTGCCCCACACAAACCGGTCGCAGGTGTGGCTGTACAGGTCGTACATCAGGTTGAAAAAGGGTTCCGGGATGGCGTCGCCCGTGAGCACCTGCATCTGGATGCCGGCTTTTTGCACCGCCTGACGCTCCCGCTTGATGTTGCGCCGCTGGTTGGCGTTGAAGTGGGCAAGGTAGTCGTCGAAGGTGCGATAATTGTGGTTTTGCCAGAGGTAGTGATGGTGCAGCCAGCGGTGGCACCCCAGCGCCGCCATGGACTCACCCCAGTCCGGGTCCACAAACAGGAAATGGCAACTGGATAGCCCCTCCCGCCGACAGAACTGGTCAATCGCCTCCAGGAACATCTCATTCACCTCGGTTTCCCCAGGAGCCGCCAAAAACCGGTAGCCCACCGCCGGTGTAAAGGGGGTCATGCCCACCAGCTTGGGATAGTAGGGTTCCCCCAAGCGATAGGCCAACTCCGCCCACTGGTGGTCAAACACAAACTCGCCGTAGCTGTGGGCCTTGATGTACAGGGGAGCCGCCGCCACCAACTCGTCCCCGCGCCAGAGAGTCAAATGCCGAGGCGCCCAACCCGTGCGGGGTATGGCACTTCCCGACGTCTCCAGATGGTGCAGCCATTCCCACTCCAAAAACGGTGTCCCTAATGGCAGCGCTAGGGCATTCCACTGCGCCGCCGGTATCTCCCCGACCCCTTCGACCCACCGCAGCCGATAGCCCCCCATGATGGCAATCTTTAGATTTTCTTAATGTTTACAGTTCTTCATGGTATCGCGTCGGGGGCGGTGTGGATGGATTTGGTTTAGACTAGGGGTGGTGAGGTCAGCGACAAAAAGGTGTCGCAGGAGTTACTCACGACGCTGGTGTGGACGTACTACCGGGTAGCGGTGGTGTTTTACGTCCTGGTGCCCTTGGGGTTGCTGGTCTGGGCGTGGGCGCAGCGAGCGCGGGCGATTTTTACGCTGCTGGGCATCTACTGGAAAGTCTCCAGCCTGCTGATGATTACGGTGTACCTGCTCATCGGCGCGTTGCCGATTGGGTTCCCTGTCTCCTTCCTGGCGCAAGTGCTGTTGCCCGCTTGCCTGTGGTTTTGGGTGGACATCAACGAGGAAATTGCCGAGCGACCGGGGCCGCTGGCTTGGGCCACCAACGTGTGGCGCTGGATAGTCACGTGGGCGGCCAGTTTGGGGGCGCTGGCGATGCTCCCCTTCCTGCGCTGTGGGTTTCTGTCTTCCAACGCCTTGGTGGCCGATGCCCAGTGCCGTGTGTGGTTGGAAGCACCCTGGGGTTACCGCGAAATTTTTCACCCCAATGTGCCTGCAACGGACCTAGGATTTTGGGGGGTGTTAGGACTGGTGGTGTACAGCTTGATGCTGGCCTACTTCCTGCTGGTGCGCTTGGCGAAACAGGGACGGACGGCACTCTCATGACCACGCCCATTGAACGCCTGGAAAACTATAGCCGTTCCCACCCCCGCGAAGTGTTGCGATTGACTGTGCGGGACCAGGGCGAAACAGGGGAAGTCCTGGTGTACAAGGGGTTTAGCAGTTCCCTGACATCGCCGACCGCCTCTGACCCAGACGTGCCGGTGCTGTCGCCGGAGGCAGCCATCCTGTGGGTAGACCGGATCCAAGCGCCCTATCACCCCCAAACCCCGCGCTACCTAGAGCAGCACATTCCCTGGGATGAGTTTGAACAGCGTTTGACCCAGATGGGGTTTTGAGGCGTTGGACATAGCGGGCGGCATCGAAGGGGAGCAAGGCCAACCCATAACCCGCTCGCACCGGATGACGGGGATGCCCCTGGCGCGTAAGGGGGCCGTAGCACCACCAAGCTCGGTCGCTCAGGTCGGGCCAGAGCGTCTGCAAACTCTCGCTGAGATAGGGGCGCTGGACAATCCCGTTGCCCCAGGCCGCCCAGATACCCGCTGGTGACCACCGCCCCACCAAGTCCCGAATCAAATCGCCATTCTCCTGAAGCCACGGGTCGGGGAGCTGCCAGGGCAACTCGTCGGGATGCAAGCAGCGCAGAGGACACAGGTTCACCAGCACAAACCCGTCAAACCCCGCTTGCTGCGTGATGCGTCGCACCTTGGTCAGGGTTGGGTCTGGTTGGGTCGGGGTCGCACGGCTGGGATTGAGACCCACCACCAGCAGCATCCGCCGGCCCGATTGTCCGAGGGCAAAGCGCAACCCCGGTCTTGCCACGTAAATGTCCACCTCTTGGTGTATGGTGGCCTTGGTCAAAGTATAGCCTCATGTCGCTATGCACAGCATGTTTGACATAAGCAGCGACCGGAACCCTTGACGCTTCGGGGTTGGCCGCTACTTGCTTGCAACAGCGATATGTGGAAGTAGCTGAATTTAAGCAGTAGGGAACCTGCTGTCTTTGCCCATAGCTCATGTCAAGTTTTTCGATTTGATAGCTGCGCTGCTTCCGCTTGTCAGGGAGATGGCAGGAAGATCAGGAACAGAATCTTGCAACTTTAAGACAAACGGCTCAACGATGGCTCTAAGTCAGGGAACCAACCGCACAAACTTGCTCTTGCCCAGTTTCAGCACCCGTCCCACCAACTGCGCCGGGTCGTCGCATTGCCAGTCCACGTCAGTGATGCGTTGGTCATCCAGTCGCACTGCGCCCCCTTGCATCTGCCGGCGGGCTTCGCTGCTGCTGCGACACAACCCACTGGCCGCCAGTAAATAAAACAATTTCACCGGAAACTGCACCCCTTGCAAGGAAAATTCGGGAATTTTACCAGCCTCAGCCAAAGCGGCTTGCTCGGCGGCTTCCTTGCCGTGATAAAACGCCGTGACGGTATAGGCCAACAATTTTTGTTGTTCCCTGGGATTGGGCGGCAATTGCTCTAGCGGTAAATCGGTCAACAGTTCAAAGTACTGGGGCAGCAGGTGGTCGGGAATCTTTTGCAGTTTTTGGTACATGACGCTGGGGTGGTCTTGTAAGGCAATGTAATTCTCCAGGGATTTCGACATTTTTTGGACCCCGTCCGTTCCTATCAGAATGGGCACCAGCACACCGAATTGCGGGGGTTGACCAAAATGGCGTTGTAAATCTCGGCCTACGGCAATGTTGAATTTTTGATCAGTCCCCCCGATTTCCACATCGGCCTGCACCGCTACCGAGTCGTACCCCTGCAACAAGGGATAGAGAAATTCGTGCAAAAAAATGGGGTGGTTCTGGCTATAGCGCTCGGCAAATCCTTCTTTGGCTAGCATTTGCCCCACCGTCATGGTGCTGAGCAGGTTGATAATTTCCTTTAAGTCCAATCGCGCCAACCAGGTGGAGTTGTAGTGAATTTCCAGGCGGCCCGGCGTCTCGAAATCCAAAATCGGGCGAATCTGGTCGAGATAGGTCTGGGCATTGGCCTGCACCTGTTCAGCCGTCAGCGGGGGACGCGCTTCACTCCGGCCCGTGGGGTCGCCAATTTGCGCCGTAAAATCCCCGATAATCAAAACGGCGATATGGCCAGCATCCTGAAACGCCCGCAATTTCCGCAAGGGAATACTGTGCCCCAGGTGCAACAGGCTGCCTGTGGGGTCCACGCCCAGTTTCACGCGCAAGGGCCGGTCGGTGGTTTGCAGCAAACGGGTCAAGCACTGGCGGGGGTCTTCACTCTCCGGCTGGTGGGGGAACACTTCGACCACACCCCGCGTCATCAGGCCCGCCGAGTCTGCTATGCTCACAGATAGTTCCCTCCTTCACCGTGTGTTGATCTTAACAAGCCGGTTTTCCGCCTGTGTCCAGTAAAGCGTTAAGTTCAAGTCGGCGGCGTTCACCCCTAGCGCTGGTTCTGGGGGCTGGGCGCGCTTTGTTGCAATGGACGGGCGTGACGCTGATGGGGGTGGCGTTGGTGGGGACGGCGGGCGCGGCGGGTTTCATGGCTGGATTGGCCTACAGTTTTCGTAATTTACCGGATGTGCGCCTGTTAAAAACCTACGTGCCTCCCCAAACCAGCTACATCTACGACATCAAGGGCAGGGAACTGGCGGCGATCCACGGGGAAGCCAACCGGGAAGTGGTGCCGTTGGAACAGATAGCCCACTCTTTGAAGCTGGCGGTGCTGGCCATCGAAGACAGTCATTTCTACAGCCACCCTGGGATTAACCTCATCAGCATCATCCGAGCGGTGAAGACCAACTGGCGCTCGGGGCGCGTGGTGGAAGGGGGGTCCACCTTGACCATGCAGTTAGCCAAAAATCTGCTGCTGTCGCCGGAACAGGTCCTCAGCCGCAAGGTGGCCGAAGCCGTGCTGGCGATGCGCATGGAGCAGGTGTTTACCAAGGACGAACTGCTGGAACTGTACCTCAACCAGGTGTATTGGGGACATAACAATTACGGCGCTGAAACGGCGGCCCAAAGTTATTTCGGCAAATCGGCGCGGGAACTCACCCTGGCCGAAGGCGCGCTCATGGCTGGGCTGATCCAAGCGCCCGAGTTTTATAGTCCCTTCGCTCCGGCCAATCAACCCCTGTGTCGCGACCGGCCCCTGGGCAATGCTTGTCCGGCCAAGCAACGGCAACTGCTGGTGCTCGAGCGACTGGAAGAACTGGGATGGGTAACGCCGGAAGAAGCCAAAGCCGCGCGATTAGAACCCATCTACCTCAACCAAATCACCTCCTTTCGTCCCAGCAAGTTGCCCTACGTGACCGACATGGCCCTGCAAACCCTCTACGACAAATTCGGGCAGGAACTGGTGCAACGGGGGGGCTTGCGGGTGCAGACCAGTGTGGACCAGGAATTACAACTGACGGCGGAAAAAATCGTGCGGGAGAACTATGCCCGGTTACGCGCCCAAGGGTGGGGGTCGTCCCAGTTGCAAATGGCATTGGTAGCGGTGGACCCGCGCACCCACTACATCAAAGCCATTGTCGGCGGGGTGGATTACAAAAAAAGCCAGTTCAATCGCGCCTATCAAGCCCAACGGCAACCGGGGTCGGCTTTCAAGCCCTTTGTGTACTACGCCGCCTTTGCCTCTGGGCGCTACACTCCCGAATCCTACGTCAGCGATAGTCCGGTGAGTTACCGGGATGGGGCGGGCTGGTATTCCCCCCGCAACTACGACGGGTCGTTCTGGGGCGACATCACCCTGCGGCAAGCGATGGCGGCGTCCCGCAATGTCCCAGCCGTCCGGTTGGGGAAAGAGGTGGGCATGGAGCGGGTGGTGCAAGTCTGTCGCGCGCTGGGGATTACCAGTCCCATGTTGCCAGTGACCTCGTTGCCTTTGGGAGCGGTGGACCTGACGCCCTTGGAAATGGCCAATGCCTACGCCACCTTTGCCAGTAATGGTTGGTATGCGCCCGCCTCCATCATTGTCCAGGTGCAGGACCAGAGCGGCCAGATTGACTGGAAAAACATTCCCCAGCCCAAATTGGTGCTCGACCCCTGGGCGGCAGCGGCCTTGAACAGCATCCTGCAAACGGTAATTGAAAGCGGCACTGGCACGGCAGCCCAGATTGGCCGTCCAGCGGCGGGGAAAACCGGCACCACCAGTTCCGAGCGGGACATCTGGTTCGTGGGGTATGTGCCACAACTGGCAGCAGCGGTGTGGATTGGCAACGACGATTACCGGCCTTTAGGGGGCGGCGCAACTGGTGGGACATTGGTGGCCCCGATTTGGCGACAATTTATGCTGGCAGCGCTCAAGGGGGTACCAGTGGAGAAATTTACGCCTCCTTCCCATTTTGTCCGCCCTCGCCCCAACCGGTCGTGACATCCCTACCTGTCACCCGTGGAAGAAGCCTGTTAAGCTGAAAGAAGGTTTGTGAGTGCTATGGCGGATTACTACGAAATTCTAGGGGTCTCACGTAACGCCGACCTGGAAGAGATTAAGCGTTCGTACCGGCGGTTGGCGCGTAAATATCACCCGGACGTGAACAAGGAGCCGGGAGCGGAAGAACGTTTTAAGGAAATCAACCGGGCCTACGAAGTGCTGTCGGACCCGGAAGCCCGCGCCCGCTATGACCGGTTTGGGGAAGCCGCCTTTACCGGTGTGCCAGGGGGCGGTAGCTACCAGGACTTTGGTGATATTGGTGGCATTGCCGACATCTTTGAGCAATTTTTTGGCGGGTTTGGCGGTCCAACGGCGGGAACGCGGCGACGCAGTGGTCCAGTGCGGGGCGATGACCTGCGCTTGGATTTAGAGCTGGAATTTCGGGAAGCCATCACCGGTACGGAAAAACAAATCCGGCTGACCCACCTGGAAACCTGCAACGCCTGTCATGGGTCAGGGGCCAAGCCAGGGACCCATCCCAAAACCTGTCCGACCTGTGGCGGCACGGGACAAGTACGGCGGGCAGCGCGGACGCCCTTTGGGAGTTTCACGCAAATCACCACCTGTCCCACCTGTGGGGGTGTAGGTCAAGTCATTGATGAACTCTGCTCAGCCTGCGGCGGTAAGGGTGTTAACCAGGTCACCAAGAAGCTGAAAATCACCATCCCGCCAGGGGTGGATACGGGGACGCGGCTGCGGGTTGCCGGTGAAGGGGATGCCGGACCCAACGGTGGGCCACCAGGCGACCTGTACGTTTATCTCACGGTGAAACCAGACCCCCACTTCCGGCGCGACGGCATCAACCTTTACTCCGAAGTCAAAATCAGTTACCTGCAAGCAATTTTGGGGTGTCAGATTGAAGTGCCGACGGTGGACGGGAGCCACACCCTGAAAATTCCGGCTGGAACGCAACCAGGTACTGAGTTTCGCCTAGAAGGGTTGGGGGTGCCGCGCTTAGGCAATTCCGTCAGCCGGGGCGACCATTTTGTGACGGTGAAGGTCGAAATCCCGACCCACATCAGTCACGAAGAGCGGGAGCTGCTGGAAAAGCTGGCGCGCCTTCGCCATGAAAAAACCAGCCGACATGGCTTGGGTGACCTGTTCGGTGGGATTTTCGGATGAGTGCCCCTCTGGATTTGCGTGGGACGCCTTGTCCGTTGAACTTTGTCCGCACCCGCCTGAAGTTGGAACAATTGCCGCCGGGAACCCTGCTGGAAGTCTGGCTTGACGCCGGGGAACCCATCCAGCAAGTGCCCGATAGCCTGCGGCAAAGCGGTTATGAAGTTGTGGATATTCAACCTCGAGACGATTACTTTGTCCTTACGGTAAAAGCCTGATGGAGCAGCTACTTATCGGCCAAGTGCGGGCAGCGCAGGCAAACTTCTACCGGGTCATCACACCCGCATATGGTGAATTACTTTGTACGGCTAGGGCGCGACTGAAAAAAACGGGCCAGTGGGTACTGGTTGGGGATTGGGTCTGTATTGAAGAAGTGGATGAACTAGGTCGCCGGGGAGCAATTGCCGACATCCTACCCCGCCGCAGTGTGTTAGACCAGCCGCCGGTGGCCAATGTGGACCAGTTATTGCTGGTGTTGGCGTTGGCGGACCCCCCTTTAGAGACCCTCCTGCTCAGCCGGTTTTTGGTGAAGGCAGAATCCACCGGTTTGCCGTTTTTACTGGTGCTGAACAAGGCTGATTTGTGTGCGCCGGAGCAGGTGGATTTCTGGCGTGAAAAAGTCCATGCCTGGGGCTATTCACCCTTTATTGTCAGCACAACAACTGGCCAGGGCCTTGCTGAACTCACCCCGCATTTAGTGGATAAAGTGACGGTGCTGGCCGGGCCGTCGGGTGTGGGCAAATCCAGTTTGATTAACTGCTTGGTGCCGGGGGCGCAGTTGGCGACAGGGTCGGTAGCGGCCAAAACCGGTCGGGGGCGTCATACCACACGCCATGTGCAATTGTTGCCCTTGCCCCAGGGTGGGATGCTGGCCGATACACCGGGATTTAGTCAACCCACCTTGGATATCGAACCCGCGCAATTAGCCCGTTGTTTTCCCGAAATCCGGCGGCAGCAGGGGGAATGTGAATTTAGCGACTGTACCCATCAAGACGAACCAGGCTGTGCCCTTGCCAAGGATTGGGAACGTTATGAACATTACGTCGAATGGCGCCAGGAACTGGAAGAGTTAGCCGCATGGAAGCAAGCCCAGGGCCGGTCGGATATAGGGGTGAAATATAAGCCAGACCGCACGGAACCGAAGTTGGCCCTGCACAAATACCGCACTGTTTCCCGCCGGCGGCAGCATCAAGAATTGGACTTGCTAACCATTGAAGATGAATAGTGCCACGGTCATTTTCCCCGACCAATTGTTTCGGCACCACCCAGGGTTGGCTCGTGACCGGTTGGTGTTTTTGGTCGAAGAGCAATTATTCTTTCGGGATTACTTTTATCCAGCGCGATTTCATCAGAAAAAACTGGTGTTACACCGGGCCAGCCTACAAGCCTATCGCCAATTTTTAGCACAACAGGGATACACCGTCATCTACATCCCTTATCAACAGGACCGGCAGATGAATTATCTCTTCCAGCCTTTAATAAAGCACCAAGTGGGCGTGATCTACATCTGTGCGTTGGTGGACGATATTTTAACCAAGCGGCTACAGAAATGGTGTGCTTATCACGGCATAAAAATTGTTGAGCTAGACACACCTAAATTCCTCACCCCGCGCGACTGGTGGCAGCAAATTCTCCCAGCCGAACCGCCCTACTCTCTCACCCAGTTCTACATCGCGCAGCGCAAACGGCTCAATGTACTGGTTAAGGACAACAAACCAGTGGGCGGCAAGTGGAGTTTTGACCCAGCCAATCGCAAAAAATTACCCAAGCAGGTGGCAGTTCCTACAGTTGTGTGGCCAGAGCAAAACGACTATGTTTTAGAAGCGCAAGCCTATGTCCAAAAACACTTTCGCGACCACTGGGGGTCTGGAGAGCACTTTCCCTATCCTGTGACCCATGCCGATGCGGAAAAATGGCTGGCCGATTTTCTCCAGCAACGCCTAGCCAACTTTGGCGACTACGAAGATGCCATGAGTGTCAAATATCCTATCCTTTTTCACAGCGTTTTGACCCCCATGCTCAACATTGGATTGCTAACGCCGGCCCAAGTTCTACAAGCCACATTGGACTATGCACAAGACCACTGGGTTCCCTTGAACAGCCTGGAAGGATTTATCCGGCAAATCATTGGCTGGCGAGAGTTTATGGCGGTCATGTATCTGCGAATGGGCACGCCCCAGCGCCATCAAAACTTTTGGCAACACACCCGTTCCATGCCCCCCTGTTTTTACACGGGAACGACGGGGATTTTGCCAGTGGACCACGTTATTCAAAAGGTACTTAAAACTGCCTATTGCCATCACATTGAGCGCTTGATGGTGCTGGGTAATTTTATGCTCCTATGTGAAATTCATCCCCAGGCGGTTTACCAGTGGTTTATGGAGCTATTCATTGACAGTTATGACTGGGTGATGGTGCCCAATGTGTACGGGATGAGCCAGTACAGCGATGGCGGTTGGATGACCACCAAACCCTATTTGAGTGGTTCTAATTACATCCGTAAAATGAGTGATTTTCCGGCCGGGGACTGGTGCGAGATTTGGGACGGGCTATACTGGCGATTTATTGATAAACATCAGGATTTTTTCCGCCGTAACCCGCGTTTGAGCACAATGACTGCCATGCTAGGGAAAATGGACCCTAGACGGCGGCAAACCCTACAGCAACGGGCAGAAGCTTTCCTATCGTCGCTTCATTGACCCATCTCGGTAATCGCCGTGCCGTACAGACTGGCAATACAACCGATGCTAACAATCCACGCCAAGCTTCTCAGTGGCGCGATTCCCACAATGTAGGCGATGCTATGAACCAAACGCGCCACTAGATAGGTCAGGGCAACAGCACTAGTGTAGGGCGAAGCGCCTTGGGCCAGTAAAACTAAAATTGCCGCCGGTGCAAACAGGGTCACACTTTCAAAAGCGTTCTGGTGTGCCCAGGTGGCGCGTTGGGCGTAGGGAGGGAGTTTATCGAAAATAGCGCGGGGTGCGCGGGGATCAAAGCCGCTTTTGGCCCTTCCATAGCCGACGACCAGGTAAGAAGGCACATAAACAAGGGCGGCCGCAATGGCCACAGCCCATGCGAGAAATAAAGGGGGGTCAATAGACAAAATCATGAGCGATTCCTCGTCAGTTCAGAACTAGGCAGGTTTCTAACGGTAGATTTTACTAAACTCGCTAGATGCCCAGGTTGTACGTTACCAAAAAAAGATAGAATGACTCGCGTAACCTTTCCTACCAAACATCGAGTAGCGTTTTGTGGGGGCCTTTCTTGCGCTTGGGTTTGTGGGTATCATTACACATCCCTGACCAGCGGCAGTGGTCAGAATGCTCCATTCCCGCTATGATAGTATGTAGTACCTTTATGAAAGCTGCTGGCCCTTCAAGATGGCTTGAGAAGTAGGCCCTTGCGCATGAGCTGCATTGGAGGTGGGTGAAACCGCCACAGGCACTGTGGCCAATTTTATTCGATTAGCCTGCTGACGAGACATTTTTGCAGGGTGACTGGCGTGTGCTGTTGTAGGCCAAGCCTCTATTGACGGTGGAAGTCACCTATAGGTAAGTCTTGTCGTTTCGTTCGGTGTTGGCATGAGTGCATCTGGCCAAGTTACGTACCAGTCATGGCGCTGGGAAGGTCCTGCTGGTCCAGTGGTTCGCCTGGCGGTCTATTTCCCCTTTGCCGAACTGTCCTGGCTCAACCGGTTGGAGTTAGCGTGGGTGGTTTTCAAGGGCAAGCGGTTGGAGGCTACGACGGTGCATGGGGAGGAGGGCATTCGCATGATGCAGGAGGCGGTGGAACAGGCGAAACCCTGCCGCCCTCGCTCCTATGTGTGTCCTCCAGAAGTGGAGTTAAAGCTCCAGTTTAACGAGGTCAGCCGTGTGCAGCTTGCCGTACGGGTCAACTATCGCTTCCACTGGCGGGACAAATGTCGGGCGGTCTGGGAGACGTTGCTAGGGTTTCCGGCGCCGTTGGCGGATATCCTGCTGCAAAAGCCAGAGTTAGAAGTGTTAACGCAAGCCTACCGGTTGCTAGGGCAAAACCAAGCTGAGCACTGAGATGACACTAGGGTTCGTAGAGCTTGGGTGTTCATGCTTCTCGGACATCACCCTGAGGTCCAGTTAGCCTCAGTCTTGAAACTCCGATATAAACTCAATGCTTCTGAACTGTGAATTCTCATCTGGCTCAACTGTCCCAATTGACTCCCAGTAGTCTATAGTTCTTAAAACAAGCGACAGAGTTATTTCTGCATCCTTGAACGAAGCTGTGAAGCTCTCTTCAGCATGAATTGCAAAATTGCCTAAGCGTCGGACGACATCTAGATTAAGTGTAAAATTGGGTAGGAAAGCCAGTGAATCCCCTTAAATAATCGATTGCAATCGCCAAATTGCCTGGATATGTTTTTGACCGCCGAGCGTGGATGTCTTTGACAATAGATTCGATTATCATTTGGCAAATAGAAATTGCAGCTCTGGGATTACTCGCTAGAATCTTCACAACTGTTGAATATCGTTTTCAAACTGGCCTAAGTTACGTAGAAGTAGCTGCGTTATATCTGCACTCAAGGAATGAAGTGATTGCCAGCTTTGCATTTCGTTGAGTGATTCAAGAAAATCCAGAAAAGTATCAAGATCTCTGGAGGTTATGCGAACTAATCGGATAGGGGGTACTTGCTCAAACAAATCCAATATCCATTGGGAGAGCATTCTAAAGGCTGTCTTACGTTCAACGCCCCCATAGCGTGTACCAAGTGGTGTCACATCCACACTGCTATAGCTAAGCTGACAAAGGTTGACATAGAAGACAGACAGCTTCATCCACGAGAGAACGTAGGTTCCGTTTGGTTA
>JANXAM010000033.1 GCA_025062155.1 Gloeomargarita sp. SKYB120
ATTTCTGGATAATCAAGGGCAGGGGACTCCCATCGGGACTGGTGAATCCTTCTACAAAAACACACCAGGCCCCCTGGTCCAAAACCGCCAGACCTTTGGCCTTTAATTCCGCAACGACATCCGCAAGAAATGGGTTGTAAAAGGACTCACCCCGCTCTACCAGTTGCACATCCAATAGGTCATAGATTTGCTGAAATTCCCGGCGCGACAGCTCGCATAAAAACTTCCAGGCAGCTATCAATTCCGAGTCGCCCGCTTGTAGTTTCACCACCATTTGTCGCGCCCGGTTTTGGAAGTTTTCATCGCTATCAAAGCGTTGTTTAGCCTGGCGATAAAAAGCCACCAAATCGCCCAGGTCCACCTCTTTTTGCCCTGTAAAAAACTCCGGGTGAACCTCCTGGAGATAGGCAATGAGCATCCCAAATTGGGTGCCCCAGTCGCCCACGTGATTCAGCCGCAGCACCCGGTGCCCCAAAAATTCAAACAACCGCGCCAAGCAATCGCCAATAATGGTCGAGCGCAAGTGCCCCACGTGCATTTCTTTGGCGATGTTGGGGCTGGAAAAATCCACAATTACGGTCTCGGGTTGGGCTGCCTGTGGCACACCACACCGCGGGTCTTGCATCTGGTGTTTTAACCAGGATTCGACATAGGTTTTTTGCAGACGAAAATTGATAAACCCTGGCCCAGCTACTTCGGGTGGTTCATAGGGGGCATTGCTGGGTAGTTGCCGCACAATGGCGGTTGCCAAGTCGCGGGGTTTTTGCCCTAGGGGTTTGGCCAGCGTTAAGGCGATGTTGGACTGAAAATCACCAAATTCGGGCCGACTTGCTGGTACGACTAACGATTCCACCGGCAACCAATCGGCTTGTCCCAAACACTGGCGAATCGCAGCGATGAGATGATGATGAATTGCCGTCAAGGGCGTCTGCATGGCACACCTCACTGCACAGGTCGGGTAGGGACAAAAGGCGCCGGTTCCTCACAACGGGCATCGGTAATGAGCCAGTCGAGCGCCGCTTTTTGTAAATCAATCGTCGCCCCGCTTTTATCCACACAATACCGCCCAAACACCAACTTATCTTTCAAATGCACCCCTTCCCCCAACCGCGAGTACTCAAAAATAATACTCCGTTCCACACAGGCGTTGCGACAGATGCGGCAGTTGGGACCAATCATCGCCGGGCCGATGATTGTCACCCCCGGTTCAATGCGCGTCATCCCCCCAATGTACACCGGCCCTTGTACATGCACTTTTGACCAGTCCACCGCCACGTTTAACCCCGTGTAGATGCCCGGACGAATCTGTTGCCCTGGAATCGGGACGTGGGGCACTTGTCCTTGCAGCACCATTTGCACCGTGCGCCAGTAATCCGGGACTTTGCCAATATCAATCCATTCAAATTCCATCGGCAAGGCGTAAAACGGCAGCTCCATCTCCACCAGCCGGGGAAACAATTGACTCCCCAAATCGTACACCTGGCCGCTGGGGATGTAGTCAAAAATTTCCGGCTCAAAAATATAAATCCCCGTGTTGATTTGGTTGCTGCGGGCTTCCTGGCGGGATGGTTTTTCCTGGAAGGAGCGAATGCGATGGTCCGCATCGGTGACCACCACCCCGTAGTTCGACACCTCTTCCCAGGGAACCACTTTCGTCACAATCGTTGCCAAGGCCCGTTTTTGATGATGCCAGCGGATGGCTGCGGTTAAATCCAAATCAATTAGGGCATCGCCGCACAAAACCACAAACGTGTCATCGAAAAAGGGGTGAAATTCGTTAAATTCTTGGATGCGTTTCATCCCCCCGGCAGACCCCAGCGCTTCCCCGATGAGTTCTCCTTCGACGATGCGCCCCTCAAACGAGTAGGCAATCTGCACCCCAAAGCGTTGCCCATCCCGAAAGTAATTCTCAATCTGATGGGCCAAGTGGCTGACATTGACCATGATCTGGGTAATGCCGTGCCGCCGCAGCAGATCCACCAAGAACTCCATCACGGGCCGCTCTAGGATGGGAATCATGGGCTTGGGAATGGTATAGGTAATCGGACGCACCCGAGTACCTTTCCCAGCAGCGAGAATCATTCCTTTGTAGGCCATAGTGTGTGCGATGCGTGGTTTCCCCTATGCTACGCTGGTCGCGTCTGATACGGCATGATAGCCCGATTTGTAGGGATGGAGATACCGCCTTTGCGCTTATGCTGAAAGAGACGTCTGGATGTGCCCATGCCGGCCCAGCTACTCGACGGAAAAGCCCTCGCGCAACATATTAGAGCCCAGTTACAGACCTGGTTGGCCGAGACCATTCCCCAGGTGGGACGCCCTCCTGGCCTTGGGGTGATTTGGGTGGGGGACAACCCGGCAAGTGCCGCTTACGTGGGTCAAAAGCAGAAAGCTTGCGCCCAGGTGGGGATTGCCACCTTCGGCGGCCATTTCCCAGCCGATATCACCCAGACAGAGTTGACCGCGCTGATTGAGCAGTTAAACCAAGATGAACGCGTGGATGGGATTCTGGTGCAATTGCCCTTGCCGGAACACCTTGACAGTACAAAACTCTTACATCTGATTGACCCTGACAAGGACGTGGACGGGCTGCATCCGGTGAACCTGGGCAAGCTGGTGCGGGGCGAACCAGGACTCCAAAGTTGCACACCAGCAGGAGTGATGCGGTTGCTACGCCATTACCAGATTCCCTTGGCCGGTCAGCGCGCTGTGGTGGTGGGGCGGAGTACGCTGGTGGGGAAACCGTTGGGTCTGTTGCTGCTAGCTGCCGATGCAACGGTAACCATGGCCCACTCCCGCACAGTGGATTTGCCGGAACTGACGCGCCAGGCGGATATTCTAGTCAGCGCCGCAGGACGGGCGGGGTTGATTGGGCCAGCGATGGTCAAACCAGGAGCAGTGGTGGTGGATGTGGGGATTAACAGAACGGAGAAAGGACTGGTGGGGGATGTGGATTTTGCCGCCGTGCAGCCTGTTGCTGGTTGGTTGACGCCGGTGCCGGGGGGCGTCGGGCCGATGACTGTGGCGCAATTGCTCATCAACACGGTGCAGAGTTATGGGCGACGTTACGGGTTGGGGATACCGTTTTAACCAGCTAAACTCAGTCCATCCCTGCCCGTTCTAAGATGGAGATAAAGTGTGGCAATTCTGCAAAACGTGTTGGGAGGTTTGGTGGCAATGAACGCACTATGGCGTGCCCTGTGCTGGCTAGGTGTAACCCTGGCACTGTGGTGGGGGTTGAGTCAGCCCCTGTGGGCGGCAGAGACCCCAAGCGTTGGTCTGAATCCGGTAGATGCCAAGCTGGCGACGTCTTACGGTAAAAAAATTGACCTGAATAACGCCAACATCACGGCGTTTAGGAAGTTGCGGGGGATGTACCCGACGATTGCCAAGTTGATTGTGACCAATGCCCCCTATGAAAGGGTGGAGGACGTGCTAAATATCCCCGGCCTCACCGAACAGCAGAAGGAAATTCTGCGGTCGCACCTCGACGAATTTACGGTTACGGAGCCGGAAACCGCCCTGGTGATTGACCGGATCAACAACGGCATTTACCGCTAAACCTGAATGTTGGCCCATGACCGTACCGCCTCCGGAATTTGACGTCTTAGTTATCGGCGGTGGTGCGGCGGGACTGTACGGGGCGCTGTCGCTCCCAACCACACTGCGGGTGGGGCTCCTGACCAAAGACCCGCTGGAGCTATCAGCTAGCGGCTGGGCGCAGGGGGGGATTGCCGCCGTGACCGATCCGGAAGACTCCTACGCCCTGCATGTGCAAGACACCTTACGGGCTGGCGCTGGGCTGTGCGACTCCCAGGCGGTGCAGTTTTTGGTCTCCCACGGCGCCGAGTGCATCCAGCGGTTGTTGGCATTGGGGGTAGCGTTTGACCGCTATGGGGAAGGGTTGGCTTTGACGCTGGAAGCAGCCCACTCTCGACCTCGTATTCTCCACGCTGCCGATAGCACGGGGCGGGAGTTGGTAAGCACCCTCGCCGAACAGGTGTTGCAGCAGCCCCATATTCAGGTGTTTGACCAGGCCCTAGCGGTGGATCTGTGGGTGGTTGAGGGGCGTTGCTACGGGGTACAGGTCTGGTATCGGGGAGACATCCAAGTTTGGCGAGCCAAAGCCGTGGTTCTGGCAACAGGCGGGGGCGGTCAGTTGTTTTATCCCACGACGAACCCGCCGGCGAGCACGGGAGATGGCGTGGCTATGGCCTGGCGGGCTGGGGCAACGCTGCGGGATCTGGAGTTTGTGCAGTTTCACCCAACGGCGCTGGCCATTCCAGGTGCACCCGCCCTGTTGATTTCGGAAGCTGTGCGAGGCGAAGGCGCTCATCTACTCAACCACCAGGGGGAACGGTTCCTGCTGCGTTATCATCCGGACGCGGAGCTGGCTCCCCGCTACGTAGTTAGCCGGGCGATTTTTCAGGAATTGACGCACACGGGTCAGGCCCACGTGTGGTTGGACATGCGACCCATGGACCCCGACCGCGTCGAACAACGGTTTCCCAACATCCTACGCACCTGTCGCCAGTGGGGCATTGACCCCCTGAAGGAACCCATCCCGGTCGCCCCCGCAGCCCATTATTGGATGGGAGGGGTATTGACGGATTTACAGGCCCGCACCACGCTTCCGGGATTGTACGCCGTTGGGGAGGTAGCGAGTACGGGGGTGCATGGCGCCAATCGCCTGGCAAGTAATTCCCTGCTGGAGTGTCTGGTGTTTGGGGCGCAACTGCGAACCATCGAACTGACTCCCTTGCCGGGAGCTGAACCCCCGGCGATTGCTACGGGAGCCGTGGACTGGGAGGGGTTGCAGCAGGTACGGTACGCCTTGCCCCGCTTGATGAGCCAGCAGGCGGGTATTGCGCGGGATGAAGCTGGCTTAAGTAGCGCGTTAACCCAGGTGCAGGATTGGCGGCGTCAGTTCCCGGCTCTGCCGCCAGCGACCCGGGATTTTGACCAGATACGCCTGTGGAGTGAAACCCGCAATCTGCTAGACTGCGCCTACCTGCTGCTCCAGAGCGCCCTGCGGCGGCGAGAATCCCGGGGGAGCCACTACCGCCTGGACTATCCTGAACCTGCGCCTGCGTTTCAGGCCCACACCCTGGTTCAGGGGGAGCAGTGGCAATGGGCGCCGGTGGTGGATTTGGGCGCCTGAAGCAGCCCGGAATTTCCCGTTTACAATAAAGGGGGCCAATTTCTTGGGCGGCGATGCGAATTCTACAGGTATTGACGTTGCGCGGACCGAATTACTGGAGCATTTGGCGGCATCGTTTGATTGTGTTGCGGTTGGATTTGGAAGAATGGGATGAACGCTACACCAGTCAACTGCGGGGCTTCTACGACGACCTCGTGAGCCTGTTGCCATCATTGGAGGAGCATTTTTGTTCGCCTGGTTGCCGAGGCGGGTTTTTGCAGCGGGTGCGTGAAGGGACGTTGCTAGGGCATGTGGTGGAGCATGTGGCCTTGGAGTTGCAAACCCTGGCGGGGATGCCGGTCCATTTTGGTCGCACTCGGGAGACGGCGACGCGGGGCGTGTACAACGTGGTTTATGAGTACCAGTACGAACAGGCCGGGCGCTACGCAGGACGGGCGGCGGTTCGCATTTGTGAAACCTTGGCTAGGGGCCGACGTTACCCGCAGCGGGAGTTGGAGGCGGATTTGCAGGAATTGCGGGAACTGAAACAGGCGGCCTCCCTGGGGTTGACCACCGACGCCCTGATCCAGGAAGCGGAACAGCGGGGCATTCCCTGGGTCTGTTTGCCAGCGCGGGAGATTGTGCAACTGGGCTATGGCATTCACCAGCGGCGACTCCAGGCGGCCCAGACCGACCGCACCAGCATCCTGGGCGTGGAACTGGCGGGGGACAAAGACAGCACGAAACGTTTGCTTCAGGCGGCGGGGATACCGGTGCCCAAGGGCGAAGTGATCCGGCGGTTTGACGACCTAGAAGCGGCGATTGACGCCGTGGGCGGGTTCCCGGTGGTGATCAAACCTTTGGACGGCAACCATGGCCGGGGCATTACCCTGAATATTTGCACCTACCCCGACGCCGAACGCGCCTACGACCTGGCCAAGGCGGAATCCAAAAGCGGGGCGGTGATGGTGGAGCGCTATCACCAGGGAAATGACTACCGCGTGCTGGTGGTGGGGGGACAAGTCGTGGCGGCAGCCCGACGGATACCGGCCCATGTCACTGGCGATGGACGCTCGACAATTCGGGAACTGGTGGCGCAGTTGAATCAGGACCCCCGCCGGGGAGAAGGCCATGCCAATGTGCTCACCCGCATCGAGTTGGACGAGAGCAGCGAGTGGGTGCTCCGCCAGCAGGGCTATCGCCTGGACACCATCCTGCGCCGGGGCGAGATTGCCTACCTGAAAAACACCGCCAACCTCAGCACAGGGGGCATGGCGGTGGACTGCACCGACCAAATCCACCCGGAAAATCGTTGGCTGTGTGAACGGGCCGCCCGCTGGGTGGGGTTAGACATCGCCGGCATTGACCTGATTACCCCCGACATCAGCCAGCCATTGCGCCAGGTAGACGGGGTGATTGTGGAGGTGAACGCCGCTCCCGGTCTGCGGATGCATCTGCAACCTAGCGCCGGCACCCCCCGCAACGTCTGCGCGCCCATCCTGGACTTGCTCTTTCCCAACGGTCAAACCGGCGAGATTCCCATCGTGGCGATTACCGGCACCAACGGCAAAACCACCACGACGCGCTTGACAGCCCACCTGTGTCAACAGACGGGCAAGGTGGTGGGTTATACGACCACCGACGGCACCTACATCGGCACCCACTTAGTGGACCCTGGGGACAACACTGGCCCCCAGAGCGCTCGCCTGATTCTCAACGACCCTACGGTGGAAATAGCCGTGTTGGAAAGCGCGCGGGGCGGCATTCTCCGGTCGGGCCTGGCGTTTGCCCGCTGCCAGGTGGGGGTGGTGTTGAACGTGGCCGCAGACCACCTGGGGAGCTACGACATTGACACCCTGGAGCAGATGGCAATGGTCAAAAGCGTGGTGGCGGAAGTGGTGCGGCCCGAGGGGTTGGCGGTGCTGAACGCCGAGGATGAACTGGTGGCGGCCATGGCCCAGCGGGTTAAAAGCCAGGTAGCCTATTTCAGCCTGCATCCAGAACACCCGACATTCCAGCGCCATGTGCAGCAGGGAGGACTGGGTGCCACGGTGCGTGACGGCGAGATCCTCTTGGTTAAAGGAGAACAGGTCTTGCCCGTCGTACCCGTCCACGAGGTGCCCTTGACCCTAGGGGGCACGGTGAAATTCATGGTGGCCAATGCCCTAGCAGCGACCTTAGCGGCCTACGGGGTGGGAGTGACTCTTGAGCAAATTCGCCAGGGATTGCGCAGCTTCCAGGCCTCTGTCGAGCAGACGCCAGGCCGCATGAATCTGTTGCCGGTCAGGGACTTTTACGTATTGGTGGACTACGCCCACAATGCCCACGGCTACCAGGCGGTGGGGGATTTTGTAAACACCTGGCGCCAGGGGGAACGCATCGGCGTCATCGGCGCACCGGGAGACCGGCGGGACCAGGATTTGCGGGAAATCGGGCGAGTGGCGGCCCAGCTGTTTGACCGGCTGATTGTCAAGGAGGACGATGACCCACGGGGCCGACGCCGGGGCGAAGCGGCGGAGTGGATTACGGTGGGCATACGAGAGTCCGCCGCCAACCCCCTATTGCAGGTGATCCTGGACGAGACCACCGCGATTCAAACGGCCCTCCGCCAGGCCCGCAGCGGCGACCTGGTGGTGATCTTTCCCGAGCGCGTCCAACGCACGCTGCAACTGGTGCGCGAGGCCCAGCGTCTGTGAGTGATGATTTTCGTTCGGGATTTGTGGCCTTGATTGGTCGCCCCAACGTGGGGAAATCTACCCTGCTCAACCGGCTGGTGGGGCAAAAAGTCGCCATCACCTCCCCTGTGGCCCAGACCACCCGCAATCGCCTGCGCGGCATTCTCACCTTGCCCCAGGGCCAGATCATCCTGGTGGATACGCCGGGGATTCACAAGCCCCATCACCGCCTAGGGGAAATCCTGGTGCAAAACGCCCAGAGCGCCGTCAAATCGGTGGATGTGGTGCTGTTTTTGGTGGATGGCAGTCAACCTGCCGGTGGAGGAGACCAATTCATCGCCGATTGGCTCGCCACGCAAAAAACGCCCGTTTTGATCGGGATGAACAAGTGCGACGCCCAGCCCCGCAACCAAGCGGAAGCGACAACCCAGAGCTATCAACAACTACTCCCTAACGCGCCGGTGCTGGCCTTTTCCGCCTTGACCGGGGAAGGCATTCCTGAATTGCAGGAACGGTTGTTGCAGATGTTGCCCCCGGGCCCCTGCTACTACCCCCCTGACATGGTCACTGACCAGCCCGAACGGTTCCTCATGGCGGAACTAATTCGGGAACAAATCCTGCATTTGACCCGCGAGGAGGTCCCCCATTCCGTGGCCGTGACCATTGACAAGGTAGAGGAACTCCCTCGGGTGACCCGCATCTTTGCCACCATCATCGTCGAGCGCCCGTCCCAAAAAGCGATCCTGATTGGGCACCAGGGACAAATGCTGAAAACGATAGGCAGTCGCGCCCGCGCCGAGATGCAAAAATTGGTGGATGGCCCCGTGTACCTGGAACTGTTTGTGAAAGTGGAGCCGAAATGGCGGGAAACACCCCATCTCCTGCGGGACTTAGGCTACCGACCGGAACCCTGACCGGCGACCTGCTGCTACGACAAGTGCGGCTGCTTGACCCAACCACCCAGCGGGATGCCATCACCGATGTCTGGCTGCGACGGGGGACGATTCAGGCCATCGGCGAAGATTTACCCAACCCGGAAAACGTCCCCGAATATCCGGCGTCGGGCTGGTGGATGGGGCCGGGGCTGGTGGACCTGTACAGCCAAAGCAGCGAACCGGGTTACGAAGGACGGGAAACCCTGGACCAACTGGTGCAGCAGGCCCTTAGCGGAGGCTTTACCCGGCTGACGCTGTTACCCCATACCCGCCCCGTCGTGGACAACGCAGCGGTGGTGACCTGGTGGCAACAACAACAAGCTCGTTTTCCCGTCCGCCTGCAACTGTGGGGCGCCCTGACCCAAGGAGCCAGAGGGGAACAGATGGCGGAATTGCGGGAGCTAGCCCAGGCGGGGGTAGTTGGCTTCGGCGAGGGACGTCCCTGTGTCCGCTGGGAACTGCTCCAGCAGCTTCTCCGTTACGCTCAGCCGCTAGGAAAGCCTGTGGCGTTGTGGCCTCGGGATCACAGCACCTACGGGGTCGCCCGGCCCGGAATGGGGAGTTTGATGCTGGGGTTGCCGGAAATGCCCATTGCCACTGAGACCGCGGTATTGGCCGGGATTGTGGAATGGGTGCGGCTGTGCCCGACGCCGGTGCATCTGATGCGCATTTCGACCGCCCGTTCCGTCGCCCTCGTTGCCCAGGCCAAAGACGCTGGGTTGCCCATTACCGCCAGTACCCCCTGGACGCACCTGCTCTGGGATAGCAGTCACCTGAGCACCTACAACCCCTACCTGCGGTTCGACCCGCCGCTCGGTCATCCTGAAGACCGCCAGGCTCTTATTCAGGGGCTCAAAACCGGCGTGATTGACGCGATTGCCGTGGACCACCAGGCCTACACCTACGAGGAAAAAACGGTGCCGTTTCCCGTCGCGCCCCCTGGTCTGGCGGGGTTGGGAATGGCCCTGAGCTATCTCTGGGGAGGCCTGGTGGCGACCGGGCTTTTGACTCCCCTGGAACTCTGGTCCGCCCTGAGCACGAAGCCCCTGACCTGTCTCGGACTTGTTCCCACGCCCCTATTGCCAGGTCAACCCGCCGAATGCACCCTGTTTGCGCCAGACGAGACTCCTTTGCCAACGTTGCCCTTGCCCGGAACGCCCCGGGGACGCGTGCAGTGCGTCTTAACCGGAGATTAACGTTTTCATTACATTGGGTTGATTTTAGGGGGGTATGGTAGAGACCAGCCGGCGTAAGAGGAGATTCGGTCATAACCGTGACGGCGCGGCGAGATGCCTTAGCTCCGGAGGCCAGTTGGCGGGAGTGGGTGGCGACAGCCCTGGAGTTAACCGGTAAAGCCCGTCAAGTTCGGTTTTTTGCTCGTTATGAATATTTACCTCTGGCGACGGACGGCCTATGGCAGGTCAGCCGCGGGGTGGTCCAACTGACGACGACCCAGGAAAGCGGCGAAGAGGTTCTGGTGGGGTTAGCTGGGCCAGGGATGCCGGTGGGACTGCCGTTGACCTGTCTAGCGGCCTACCAGGCACGGGCGTTGACCGAGGTGTACGCCGTATGGCTGACCCTGACCGAACTGGAGCGTTCGGGAGCCCTAGCCCAGGCGGTGCTGTTTCCCTTGATGCGACGGTTGCGCCAGACCGAAGCCCTGCTGGCGATTACCGCCGGACAACGGCGGGTGGAGGACCGGTTGCGGCACTTGTTGTTGCTACTGATGCAGGAGGTGGGCCAGCCAGCACCTCAGGGGGTGCGCTTGACGGTGCGTCTGACTCACCAGAGTCTGGCCAACGCCATCGGCACCAGCCGCGTAACCTGTACCCGCTTGCTGGGGCGTTTTCAGGCCCAGGGGTGGGTCACTTGGGGACCCGACCGCCATCTGGTTATCCTGCCAGCCCTACCCCGAACGGGAGACGGTAGGATAGAAGGGTAGGCGTTTGTCGTCTAGGAAACTATGGCCGCACCGCACCGTGTCCTGCCCAAGCAGCGCTGGTTATGGGCCATGACGCTGGGCTTGGCGCTGGCCACTGCGACGCCTGGACAAGCGCAGGTACGGTCGAGCGGGCAATTGCAGTTAAGCTACACCGAACTTCTGCAGAAAATCCAACAGAATCAAGTGGCGGAAATTGCCATCCACCGGCAGCGTCAGGTGGCGCGGGTGCGCCTCAAGGACCGACCGGCCAACGAACCGCCCCTGGAGGTGCAACTGTTTGACCAAAATCCCGAACTGCTGCGGTGGGTGCGGCAGGCGCGGGTGAAATTGACGGTGGTGGACCACCCTGGAAGTGACGCCGTCATGGGACTGCTGGCCAACCTGCTGGTGGGCCTGGTTCTGCTGTTGCTAGTGATTACCCTGCTCCGGCGGCTGAGCAATGCCCCAGGTGGGCCCGGACAAGCTCTGAGTTTTGGGCAAACGCGGGCGCGGTTCCAGATTGCCGCCAAAACCGGTGTGAAGTTTGACGATGTGGCTGGCATCGAGGAAGCCAAGGAGGAATTGCAGGAAATCGTCACCTTTTTGAAACACCCCGAGCGGTTTACGGCGGTGGGGGCGCGGATTCCCCGCGGCGTGTTGCTGATCGGACCGCCCGGCACGGGGAAGACCCTGCTGGCCAAAGCGATTGCCGGCGAAGCAGGTGTGCCCTTTTTAAGCATCTCTGGTTCCGAGTTTGTGGAGCTATTTGTGGGGGTGGGTGCGTCGCGGGTGCGGGACTTGTTCCGCAAGGCCAAGGAGCAGGCCCCTTGCATCGTGTTTATTGATGAAATTGACGCGGTGGGCCGGCAACGGGGGATTGGCATCGGCGGTGGCAACGACGAACGCGAGCAAACCCTCAACCAACTGTTGACCGAAATGGACGGGTTTGAAGGTAATACCGGCGTGATTGTCATTGCCGCCACCAACCGCCCCGACGTGTTGGATGCCGCGCTCCTGCGCCCTGGACGATTTGACCGGCAGGTGATGGTGGATTTGCCCACGTTCCAGGGGCGGCTGGCCATCCTGCGGGTGCATGCGCGGGATAAAAAACTGGCGCCTGAGGTGTCTCTGGAAACCGTGGCGCGGCGGACCCCTGGCTTTTCTGGCGCGGCCTTGGCTAATCTTCTCAACGAGGCGGCGATTCTCACGGCGCGGCGGCGCAAAGACGCCATTACTCCCCTGGAGATCGAGGACGCCATTGACCGGATTACGATTGGCCTGACGCTGAACCCCCTGATGGACGGCAAGAAAAAGCGCCTCATTGCCTATCACGAAATCGGCCACGCCCTGCTAATTGCCCTGTTGCCCCACACCGACCCCCTCAACAAAGTCACGATCATCCCTCGTTCCGGCGGTGTCGGGGGCTTTAGCCAACAGATTTTCAACGAAGAGCGTGTGGATAGCGGTCTCTACACGCGGGCGTGGCTATATAGCCAGATGGTGGTGACGTTGGGCGGACGGGCCGCTGAAGCGGAAGTCTTTGGCGAGAGCGAAGTGACTGTCGGGGCCAGCAACGACCTGCAGACGGTGACCCAGTTGGCGCGGGAGATGGTGACCCGCTACGGGATGTCCGAGTTGGGGCTCGTGGCCCTGGACGAACCCACGGACTGGTGGCAACGCCCCGCCTACTCCGACGAACTAGCGCACCGGGTGGATGAATTGATCCGTCAGATGACGCAACAGGCCTATCAAGAAGCGCGGCGACTCCTGCGGGCCTATCGCCCTTTGATGGATCAGCTGGTAGAGCAGCTGTTGGAGCAGGAAACCATCGAAGGTGAAGCGTTCTACCGGCTCGTGCGCGACTACCAAGCCCAGCACCAGCCCTTACCCGTCAGCTAGAGCGGCGGCCAGCCGTTGGAGGGCTTCCTCCACTTCTGCTGCTGAAACAATCAGGGGCGGCACAAACCGCACCACTTGGGGACCTGCCGGCACCAACAACAAGCCCTGCGCCAAAGCCCGTTGGACGACATCACCCGCTTGCCAGGGTCCTTCGGGGCGCAACACCAAACCCTGCAACAGTCCCCAGCCGCGCACCCCTTGAAAGTGCTCGGGATAGCGCGCGACCAACGCCTGTAACCCCTGGCGCAACTGTTCCCCCCGCTGGCGAACGTTTTCCAGCAAGTTCTCTTCTTCAATCACCTGGCAGACCGTCAAGGCCGCTTGGCAGGCCAAGGGGTTCCCTCCGTAGGTGCTGGCGTGGTCGCCTGGTTGAAACACGTTGTAGGGTTCTTTACAAAGCACCGCACCGATGGGAATCCCACCGCCCAGACCTTTGGCCGACGAGAATACATCCGGTTCGATGCCCAGGTGTTCATAGCCCCACCAGTGTCCCGTGCGGCCCATGCCCGTTTGCACCTCATCTAGAAGCAGCAGGATGCCCTGCTCGTTGCAGAGTTGGCGCACCCCTTGGAAGTAGTCCCGTTCGCCCGGACGCACACCCCCCTCCCCCTGGAGCGGCTCTAGCAGGATGGCCGCTACCTGCTCCAGTTCCAGCACCGTGCGGGTCAGCGCCGCCAGGTCGTTATAGGGCACATAGACAAAGCCCGGCACCAGCGGGTCAAAGTGTTGTTGATACTTAGGTTGTCCCGTTGCCGTCAAAGTCGCTAGCGTCCGCCCGTGGAAACTCGCCTGGGCCGTGACAATCACCGGATGCATGTATCCCTTGACGACATGGGCATACTTGCGGGCCAGTTTGATAGCTCCCTCATTGGCTTCGGCACCGGAGTTGGCAAAAAACACCCGATCTGCGCAGGAATGGCGGGTCAAAGCCAGCGCTAGCTCTTCCTGCAGGGGGATGTGGTAGAGATTGGACACGTGGTGCAACTGCCGAATCTGGTCGCTCACCGCCTGCACCAAGCGTGGGTGGGCGTGCCCAAGCGAGCAGGTCGCAATTCCAGCGACAAAATCCAGGTATTCCCGACCTTGGTCATCCCACACCCAGCAGCCCTGGCCGCGCACCAACCGCACCGGAAACCGGTTGTAGGTGGGCATCAACGCGGAGGGTTGCAACAGCGTCGTCATCGCAATGACCGTCGGGTAACACCACGTCCGTTATCGTAGCAAATCCCGGTTCATGGGCGATAACGGTCAAACGCTACAATTGAGACGCAAAACCCCTCAATTCCTAAAGGGGATGGTTACGCAAGCGCCGGTTTATCTTCCCAAGCCTTGGCGGCTGAGTGAGCAGCAGTTTATCGAGTTAGTTCGGGCAAATCCCGAAGTGCGTTTGGAATTGACCGCCGCTGGCGAAGTGATAGCGATGCCCCCAACCGGTGGTGAAACGGGCCTTTACAACGCAAATTTAATAATTCTTATCGGCAATTGGAATCAACAAACCGGTTTAGGGTATGTTTTTGATTCCTCGACGGGGTTTCGGTTGCCAAGTGGGGCAATTCGCTCGCCGGATGTGGCCTGGGTGCGTCGGGAGCGCTGGGAAGCGTTAAGTCCCCAGGAAAAAGCAGGGTTTGCACCCCTGTGTCCTGACTTTGTCATTGAACTGTGCTCGCCCACTGATGAGCTGACGGTTGTCCAGGCGAAGTTGCGCGAGTATCTTGCCAACGGTTGCCGGTTGGGGTGGTTAATCCATCCTGTAGGTCAGACCGTCGAGATTTACCGCCCTGAACGCCCCGTTGTAATCCAACCGTGGAGCACCCCGTTAACTGGCGAAGACGTGCTCCCTGGGTTGACCTTGGATTTGGGGAAGGTTTTGGGAAAGGGGTGATGGTCTTCCCGAGCCTTGGCGGCTTCGAGTTAGCCCAATCCAATCCCGAAGTTTTTTGATACAGGGTTTCGCTGGCTGGTATGGCTAAGCACAGAATGTTTGACATGGGTGACGGCTGAAATCCCTGAGCTGCCAACCCTAATTCCTGTCTGTCCGCGACAAACTGACTGTTTTTAGCTATAGTCCTGTTATGTCAAACATTTTGTGCTCAGCTACAGCTAAGCCATCTGTGGTTTGGGTCGCAGGGTGCGGCCCCACCCTTGGTTTTTTCTCTCATCTTAGCTATACATGAAAGCCTGACGACGACAGGAATGCTGGGGTTTCAGTAGGGCTGGGTCGAGAGTGTTAGCGGCCCAGGCCACCGGCAGCATGGGGAGCATGGGCAGTAAACAAATCAACCAGTCCCCACCCGACAGGGGCGCCGTGGCAAACAAGACATTCATGACCGGCCATTGACTGAAAAGAATCTGTAAAAGTACGGCCACAACAATCCCTAAAAACACCGTGGGCGCAGGTGTAATGTGACGGGTTTTCCCGCGCAGAAAAGCCCCTAAACTAAGGCCAAATTGACTCACGCTGATCAGGTAAACGATGCGCGCCGCCACTAACGCTTGAATCGCCATAGTGCGAGCTAGGTCAACGTTGGCGCTGGTGGCTTTCACCCACTCGAACATGCCAAAAATGAGCACCCAATTAAAGGCCGACACTAAAACGATACGCTGCAAAAGCCTGGGAGTTAACAGGGGTTCGTTTGGGTTGCGGGGCGGCTGTTCCATAATCCCCGGTGGTTTGGGTTCAAAGGCCAGGGGCACGGTCATGGTGATGGAATTGATCATGTTCAGCCACAGCACTTGCAGGGATAGGATGGGTAAATCCCGCAGCAACAGGGCGCTGATGAGAATGGTCATGGACTCGCCGCCGTTGACGGGAAGTAGAAAGGCAATGGCCTTGCGCAGGTTTTGATAGACAGTGCGGCCTTCCTCCACGGCTGCGGCAATCGAAGCAAAGTTATCGTCGGTGAGCAGCATATCGGCGGCTTCCCGCGCGACTTCCGTGCCCCCTTTCCCCATAGCGATGCCGATGTCAGCCTGGCGCAACGCTGGCGCATCGTTGACCCCATCGCCGGTCATGGCCACAATATGCCCCCGCGACTGGAGCGCCTCCACCAACTGGAGCTTCTGGGACGGGGCGACGCGCGCAAACACGGATCCCCGCACGGCTGCTTCAGTGAACGCGCTGGCATCCATCGCCGCCAAGTCTGCGCCGGTAAAGGCGACCACGCCCTCGGACGTTTGAATCCCCATGCGCTGGGCAATGGCGCGGGCAGTGGTCACGTGGTCACCGGTGATCATCTTCACCTGAATCCCCGCCGCTTGACAGTGATGCACGGCGACGATGGCCTCGGGGCGCGGCGGGTCAATCATCCCCTGCAACCCCAAAAACACTAGGTCGCTGGCGACATCTTCATGATCCAGGCTGTGCTGATGGGGTGTCGCTTCTTTCTGGGCAAACGCCAGGACGCGCAACCCGTGCTGGGCTAAGCGTTCGACAGCAGCGCGAATCCCATCTGGGTCCAAGGGCACGAGTTCCCCTGCTCCATTCATGGCGCAACGGCAACGGGAGAGCACCACCTCAACAGCGCCCTTGACATACATCATCTGGGGATGGCCGTCATGGAGCGTTGCCATGTACTGATATTCGGACTCAAAGGGGATGGCATCTAACCGGGGATAGGTTGCGGCTAAACCCGCCTGGCTCAACCCAGCTTTTTCCGCCACCGCTAGCAGTGCCCCCTCCGTCGGGTCACCGACAACTTGCCAGTCCCCTTCCCGTTGTTCCAACCGGCTGTCATTGCACAACACACCGGCGACCAGGCAGGCATACAACCCGGGTGCGATGGCCTCCAAAGGTTCGCCGGCCGCTGTCAGAATGTCTCCTTTAGGACTGTAGCCGCTACCCGTGACATGGAATTCCTGGTCGCCCACCACCACTGCTTGCACCGTCATCTGGTTTTCCGTGAGCGTCCCAGTTTTGTCAGAGCAAATCACCGTCGCGCTGCCGAGGGCCTCCACCGCCGGTAGCTTGCGGATAATGGCGTGGCGCTGGGCCATCCGGTTGACCCCAATCGCCAGGGTGACGGTGACCACCGCTGGCAGGCCTTCGGGAATGGCGCTCACTGCCAGGGCCACCGCCGCCTCAAACATTTCCACCCAGTCCTTGCCCCGACCAGCACCCACCACAAAGGTAAAAGCCGCCAATCCCAACACCACGTACAGAATCGTGCGGCTAAAGGCGGCAAATTTTCGGGTCAAAGGGGTGCTGAGACTCACTCGTTCCTGCATCGCGTGGGCAATTTGGCCAACTTCGGTTGCAGCACCGGTCGCCACTACCACGCCCTGTCCTTGCCCAAAGGTCACCAGCGTCCCAGCGTAGGCCATGTTGCGGCGTTCGGCGAGCGGCGTTTCCGCCGGCAAGGCTTCCGTCATTTTGGGCACGGGCACCGATTCACCAGTCAGGGCTGATTCGTCCACCTGCAAATTGCGCACCCACAGCAAACGCAAGTCTGCCGGCACTTTGTCCCCCGCGTGCAAAAACACCAGGTCGCCGGGCACCAACTCCCGCGCCGGGATGCGCAATGTTTGCCCGTCCCGCAACACGGTGGTCTCCGTGGTCACAACTTTCGCCAGGGATGCAATCGCCCCTTCCGCCTGGGTTTCCTGGATGTAACTGATCACGGCGTTGATGACGGTGACGCCCCAAATGACAAAAGCGTTTAGCCAGGAACCCAGCACCGCCTTGACTAGCCCCGCCACCAGCAGGATGTAGAGCAAAGGTTGGTGAAACTGCTGCAAAAACTTCAACCAAGCAGGTGTACGCCGCTGCTCGGGCAATGCGTTGGCTCCGTACTGCTCGTAGCGCTGGGCAATGACTTCGGCGGTGAGTCCAACAGCAGCATCCGTTTGCCAGTGGGTCAAAACCGCCGCCGCGTCTAGGGCATGGAAAACCGGCGACACCACTCACGACTCCTGGTCTCAGCCTTGCTACTAACTCTACGGCGCTGGCAGGGGGATTGGTTCAGACCGCTTCCGGCAAGGGTGCCGCCGGTTCCGACAGGTAAATCCGGTTTTCGTCCGCATCGTATTCAAACAATTCAGCATAGCGGCCCCAGTCAATCGCTGTGGCTAACTGGCGTTCCGCTTCGGCCTCCGGGAAATAGTCATCCCACACGTCCAGGAAAAAGTCAGCCGTAATGCTGTGGTTTTGTTTCTCCCGCAGGGTCTGCACCATGCTCGCCAACACCGGCACGTGTTTGAGCACCTGCTGGCGGAACAAATCCTTGCTGCGCAGGATGGTGGTGGTGGCAAAATCTTGGCCAATCGGCGTCAAACGCACGTCCCCCTGGGAGACTTCAGCAAATCCCAGCATTTGCGCCGCATCCAAGATGGGCAGTAAATCATCCACCGACATTTGCAACCGCTCCGCCAGCAAGGGCAAATCCACCTGGCCGTCGGGCTGCTCCACGATGAGTTCCAGCAACCCGCTGATGCCACCCACCCGCACGTGGGGCAAGGGCTGGGCAAAGGGGGATGCCGGTTGGGCTGGTGCCACTGGACCCGTCACCTGGATATCGGGATGGGTCATGGCCGTGTAAATGTAATCCACTAGGGCTTTGTAGCGGGGCGAAAGTGTGTCGTGGGGCCGGGGCAAGTCAATGACCACTTCACCGCGAATGCGGCCCGGATTGGCCCCTAGCAGGATGACCCGGTCGGCCAGGTACACCGCTTCTTCGATGTTGTGGGTGACGATGAGAATGCTGCGCGACGGAAACATGCCTGCTTGCCACAGGTCGTCAATTTCCCCCCGCAGGTTCTCCGCCGTTAGGACATCCAACGCGCTAAACGGCTCGTCCATGAACAGCACCTGCGGCTCCAGGGCAAAGGCGCGGGCAAACCCCACCCGTTGTTTCATCCCGCCCGATAACTCCCGTGGGTAGGCGCTCTCGAACCCATCCAACCCCACCAGGTCAATCGCCTTGAGCGCGCGCTGGCGCCGTTCCTCTCGTCCCATGCCCCGGGCCACCAGTCCCAACTCTACGTTTTCCAGGACGGTTAACCAGGGCAACAGCGCAAAACTTTGAAACACCATGGCCACCTGGTGGTTGGGTCCGCGTAACAATTGGCCATTGCTCCAGACTTTGCCTTCGGTGGGGGGAATCAAACCCGCCATGATCCGCAGCAGGGTACTCTTGCCGCTGCCGCTGCGTCCCAACAGCGCCACCACTTCCCCCGCCCGGATTTCCAGGTTGATGTCGCGCAGCACCCAGAAATGGCCTTTGCGCTCCGGCAAGGGGAAACTCTTGGACACCTGTTCCACGCGAATGAGTGCCGTCATGGTCCACCTCACAAGTGATATTTACTTTCCGCCAGGGCATACAGCCGCCGCCAAAAGACCCGATTCAAGCCCACCACAAACAGGCTCATCATCCCGATGCCTAGGACAATTCGTGCCCAATCCCCCTGGGTCGTCGCTTCGGTGATATAGGCTCCCAACCCCGGTGCCGTCAGCGTCCGGTTGCCCCAGCTCACCACCTCCGCCACAATGCTAGCGTTCCAGGCGCCGCCGCTGGCCGTAATTCCACCAGTCACCCAGGCCGAAAAAATCCCCGGAATAATCAACTTGCGCCACTTTTGCCAACCCGTTAGCCCCATATCGGCGCACATTTCCCGCAAATCGGTCGGGATGCTCTGCGCTCCGGCAATGGAATTGAACAGGATGTACCACTGCGACCCCAGCGCCATCAGCAAGATACTTCCCCAGGCCAAAGGCGTGCCCGTGCGGATGAAAAACAACGTGGCAAAAGGAAAGATGAAGTTAGCCGGAAACGACGCCAAAAACTGCACCACCGGTTGCAACAGGCGCGCCAGTTTGGGTTGAAAGCCAATTGCTACCCCTACCGGCGTCCAAATCACCGTCGCTACAGCCACCAAAATCACCACGCGCCCCAGGGTCAACAACCCCAGGCCAAAGGCCTTGACAACTTCCCCGACTCCGACCGTCGTGAGAATGAAATGCAATCCCCAGGCCACCAACAAGCCGGTCAGCAACAGGAGAATGGCGTTGTACAGCCGGTCTTTGGGCGTCTCTGTCTCCGTGTACACCGGCGGCGGGGGCAATAGGCGTGTAATGCGACACAGCAGCAGGTTGGCTTTATCCTCAACTGGCGCTAGCATTTGCCCGAGAAGCCGGGGGAGTCGCGCCGTTTGAATCAGGTCATACACCCACGACTCTGGGGCCTCCGCCGCAGCACTCTGCTCCATGCGGAACTTATCCGCCCAGGCGATCAGGGGCCGCCAAAACAACTGGTCCACCAGCAGAATCACCACCGCAATCGTCACCACCGCCCAGCCCATCGCCGGCAAATCTTCTGCGGCAATGGCCGCCGCCACGTAAGACCCCAACCCCGGCAGGGTGTACTCCTGGTTGAGCACGCTAATAGCTTCGCTTTCGGTCACGAAAAACCAGCCGCCCCCGAAGCTCATCATGGCGTTCCACACCAACCCCAGCATGGCGCTCGGCACCTCCAGTTGCACAAACCGTTGCCAGCGCGATAGTCCGTAGAGCGCCGCCGCCTCCTGCAACTCCTGGGGAATCGTGCGCAAAGAGTGATAGAAGGAAAACGTCATGTTCCAGACCTGGCCGGTGAAGATAGCAAACACTGACGCCGCCTCTAGCCCCAGCAAGCTCCCTGGAAACAGGGCAATAAACGCCGTCACCGTAATCGCCAAAAATCCCAGCACCGGCACGGATTGGAGCACATCCAGCAGGGGAATCATCACCCGTTCCGCTCGCCGGCTGTTGGCTGCAATGTAACCGTAGATGAACGTAAAAATAGTAGAGAAAAACAACGCCACAAACATCCGCAGCGTGGAGCGGGCGGCGTAGTAGGGCAAATTGCGGGGGTCTAAATCAACGGTGGGGACTTTGACCGGCGGATGAAATGCCTCCAGCGTCCCTAGGCCCACCCGCGCGATGCCGGCCAGGAGCACCAGCGTCCCCAAGATGACAACGACATCCGCTAGGCTGAAGGGCAGCCGTTGCAACGCCTCGCTGCTGGGATAGGTGCGCGCCACGTGTCCACTCTCCCGTCACCAATTGGGTGGAACCAGGCTAGTCCCCCCTCTACCATATCATCGTTACGAAATTAACAAAACTACAACACGCCCGCCTGGGGCAAGAGCGTCAGCGTTTCCACCGCCGCTTCCGGCGGCAACTCCACCACCTGGCGAATGGTCTGGGCCACTACCTCCGGCGACATCATCCCCTTGCGGTCAAACTGAGCCGGCACCGTATCCCAAATTGCGGTATCCACTGCACCGGGGCACAAAGCGCACACCCGAATCCCGTAAGCCCGCTCCTCCTGCGCCAGGGTGTGGGACAGGGCCATCAACCCGTGCTTGCTCACGCAGTAGGCCCCCCATTGGGGAAACACCTGCTGGCCGGCAATCGAAACCACATTCACAATCGTCCCGCCCCCCGCCGCCCGCATCGTCGGCAATACCCCCTGGATACACTGAAACGCCGCCGTCAAGTTCACGGTCAACACCTGCTCCCACACGCTCAAGGGCGTATCCGCCAGGTTCCCCAGATGGGCAATCCCTGCATTATTCACCAGCACGTCACAACCCCCCAGCGCCTGCACCACCCGTTGCATCAGGGGCACCAGCTCGGTCACCTGGCTCATATCTTGGGGAAACACGTAGGCGTGCCGCCCCAGCCCCTGAATCTCGTTGGCCAGATGCACCAGCTCCAGCTCCGAACGGGCAATCAACGCCACGTCCCACCCGTGTCGCGCCAGCTCCAGCGCCGTCGCCCGCCCAATGCCCCGGGACGCGCCCGTGATCACCGCCCGTTTAGGTGCCATCCAGCACGACTCCCATCCGCCGGAATTTATCGTACCGCTGGCGACACAGGGTTGGCCCGTCCATTTCGCGCAGGTAGGCTAGGTTGTCCAGCAGTGCCCGCTTCAAGGTCTCCGCCGCCTGCACCGGGTCGGCATGGGCAGCCCCCAAAGGTTCCGGCAGGATTTGGTCAATCACCCCCAACTCCAGCAGGTCTTGGGCAGTGAGTTTCAGCGCTTGGGCCGCCTTGGCCGCCTGGGAACTGTCTTTCCACAGAATCGCCGCGCACCCTTCCGGGGAAATGACCGAGTAAATCGCGTGTTCAAACATCAAAATCCGGTCACCGACCCCAATGGCCAACGCGCCGCCCGACCCCCCTTCGCCAATCACCACGCAAATAATCGGCACTTCGAAGGTAAACATCGCCTGCAAATTCACGGCAATGGCTTCCCCTTGGCCCAGGCGTTCGGCCTCCACCCCCGGATAAGCGCCCGGCGTATCAATCAGCGTAATGATGGGCAAGCCGAAGCGATGGGCGTGACGCATCAACCGCAGCGCCTTGCGATAGCCCCCTGGCGACGCCATGCCAAAATTGCGGGCCACATTTTCCTTGGTGTCGCGCCCTTTTTGGTGCCCCAGGATCATCACCGGTTGCCCTTCGATGCGGCCAATGCCCCCCACCAGGGCCGGGTCATCGCTCCCACACCGGTCCCCGTGCAATTCCAGCCATTCATCGGTAATGGCCTGGATGTAGTCCAACGTCGTGGGCCGACGGGGATGACGCGCCACCTTTACCCGTTGCTCCGGCGTCAGGCGGCTAAAAATCTCCTGGCGCAATTGCCGGTAATTATTCACCAACTGGGCCACCCGGTCCGACACATCCACCCCGCTTTCCTGGGCCATCTGCTCAATCTGGCGGATCCGTTGTTCCATTTCCACCAGGGGCCGCTCAAAGTCCAGGATCACCGCCTTGCGTTCTGGGGACATACCGGTTGCTGAGCCGTTTACCACGATTGTGCCATGGACTGTTGCCAGAAGTTCCAGACCGCCCAGGCCATGGTAATGACGCCCGTGAGAATCGCCTGTTCATCCACCGCAAATTTGGGGTGATGCAGGCTGTAGTAGGGCTGGCCGTTTATCCCCGTCCCCAGGCGAAACATCGTTCCCGGCACCTTTTCCAGGTACAGGGCAAAATCCTCCGCCCCCAGCGACGGCTCGGTGAGAATTTGCACTTGTTCCGCGCCCAGAGCCGTGCGCGCCGCCTGTTCCACCAACTGGGTAAGCGCCGGGTCGTTATACACGCCAGGCACCCCGGTCTTGTAGTTCAAGATGTACCGCGCCCGGTAGGTCTCGCAGGTCTGGCGGACAATGTTTTCAATCCAGCCGGGCAACTGCTCGCGGGTCTCTGGATGCAGGGAGCGCACCGTCCCCCACAGCCGCACCTGGTCGGCAATGACATTGGGCGCGCGTCCCCCTAACACCTTGCCAATCGTCAGCACCACCGGACGCAGGGGATTTTGGGTGCGGCTGATGGCCTGTTGTAACTGGGTAATCACCTGTGCCGCAATCCACACGGCATCAATCGCCTCGTGGGGCCGTGCCCCGTGTCCCGATTCCCCCAGGATGGTTAGATCCAATTCATCCGCCGCCGCCGTCAAGGCTCCGTAGCGCACCCCGACCACGCCTCCGGGCAAGCTCGGCCAGACGTGCAACCCGAAAATGGCCGCCACATCCTGGAGCGCCCCGTCCTGGATCATCCAGCGTGCCCCTTGGGCTGTCTCCTCCGCCGGTTGGAACAAAAACCGTACCCGTCCTGGCAGGGGGATGTTCAAGCTGGATAGCACCATCGCCGTTCCCAGGGCCACCGTCGTGTGCACATCGTGACCGCAGGCGTGCATCACCCCCGCCACCCGCGAGCGGTACTCGAATTCCGTCTGTTCCTGAATCGGCAGCGCATCTAAATCCGCCCGGACAGCGACAAATGGGGCATCCACCGTCCCCAAGTCTGCCAGCACCCCCGTTTTGCCCACCGCTTCCCGGACCGCCAGCCCGTAGGACGACAGTACCCCTGCGACATAGGCTGACGTTTGCCACTCCTGGCCGCTTAGCTCCGGGAAACTGTGGATATGCCGCCGGATTTCCACCAAGCGGGGGTACAGCGACGTGGCGCCCTCCCGAATGGCCGTTAGAACCGACTTAGGCGACGGGATAGACACTCACCTTTTGCCGATGCTTACCCCGCCGTTCAAAGCGCACCACCCCGTCCACCAGGGCAAACAGGGTGTAATCCTTGCCCACGCCGACGTTTAACCCCGGATGGAACGTTGTCCCCCGTTGCCGCACCAGAATGTTGCCTGCGCGGACCATTTCTCCGCCAAAGCGTTTGACGCCGAGGCGCTGGGCATTCGAGTCACGCCCGTTACGGGTACTTCCACTTCCTTTTTTATGGGCCATCGCTCACCTCTCCCCTATCAACCACAAACCTACGCCGCTACGGCTGTTTCCTGCTCTGTAGCGCCAGTTCCAAACTCCTGGTCCCCCACGACAATTTTTTCCACCAAGATGCGGGTGAGTTCTTGCCGGTGTCCTCTTTTTTTGCGGGTTCCCTTCTTGGGGCGCATCTTGTAGACGATGACTTTGGGTCCCCGCCGCGTCTCTAACACTCGCGCTTCCACCCGCGCCTGGGGCACTGTTGGCCGGCCAATTTGCACCTCCCCACCGCAGTGGACCAGCAAGACCTCCTCCAGGGTCACCGTCTGGTCCTTTTCCAACCCCAAGGAGTTCACATCGTAGAAGCGGCCCGGCTCCATCCAGAATTGCTTGCCCCCGACCGCCACAATGGCGTAGTTGGTGTTCATCCCCAAAATTTTGGCAATACAGATTTTGATTATACTTTTGGGAGCAACCAGCGGTCAAGCAACGCTCATGGCCTCCAACCGGGTTGTGCTCGCTTCCATCGAAGGGGAATTGCGCCAGTCCTATCTGGCCTATGCGTTGAGCGTGCTGGTGGGGCGGGCCTTGCCTGACAGTCGGGATGGCCTCAAACCGGTGCAGCGCCGGATTCTCTACGCCATGTGGCAAATGGGTTTAGCTTCCAGTCGCCCTCACCGCAAGAGCGCCCGGGTGGTGGGGGAAGTGCTGGGGAAATATCACCCTCATGGCGACCAATCGGTGTATGCAGCGCTGGTGCGACTGGCCCAGGACTTTCACTGCCGGTATCCCCTCATCGAAGGACAGGGCAATTTTGGTTCCCTGGACAACGACCCGGCGGCCGCCATGCGCTACACCGAAGCCCGCTTGTCCGTCTTTGCCGAGCAGATTTTATTTCGCGATTTGCAGCCGGCGGTTGTGGATTTTCACGCCAACTTTGACGGCAGCGAAACCGAACCCCAGGTGCTCCCCGCCCAGTTGCCCTTGCTGCTGCTCAACGGCTGTAGCGGCATTGCCGTGGGCATGGCAACCCAGATTCCGCCCCACCACGCCGGTGAAGTAGCCGCAGCCCTGATGCTGCTCATTGATTACCCCCACCTGAGCGATGAACGGTTGTTTGCCTGCATCCCCGCGCCCGACTTTCCCACCGGCGGCGAAGTGGTGGACCCCCAAGCGGTGGTCAGCGTCTATCGCACCGGCAAAGGCCCGATTCCCCTGCGGGGGACGTGGCATGTGGAAACCCAGGGCAAGGGCAAGCGCGCCAAGGAACTTATTGTCATTACCGAACTACCTTACGGCGTGGTCAAGGCAGACTGGTTAAACCGCACGGCTGAACTTCTGCACCAGGAGCGGTTAGACGGCATTAGCGACCTGCGCGATGAGAGCGACCGCGATGGCGTGCGTATCGTTCTGGCGGTCAAACCCGGTTATAACCCTCAGGACATTATCCAGCAATTGTATGAGCAAACGCCGCTGCAAACTCAGTTCCACGCTAGCTTTTTAGCCATTGTGGATGGGCGACCCCAGCAGTGTTCCCTGCGGCGGTTATTGCAGCACTTCTTGCAGTTTCGGGAACAGACCCTCCAGCGGCTGTACGCCCATCAATACCGGGAAGTGACCCAGGAAATCGCTCGCGTGAGCGCGCTGCAGCAAGCCAT
>JANXAM010000034.1 GCA_025062155.1 Gloeomargarita sp. SKYB120
AAAATACAACGGTGCATGGCCGGTTGGGCATGGAGTTTCTTCCTTCCCTGTTGCAGGATTTACTGCAGGCGCATCCCCATTTGCGGCCCCAAATCTATTTCAAAGCCTCCCTGACGGCCCTCTCCCATGCGATGGAGGACCAGGTGCTGGGGAGTCAGGATGACCCGCTGGTGATTGCCAATTTCCAAAAGGAGCGCTACTACCGACAGGAAACTCGTCGTTACCGGCAACTGGCCCAGTACAGTTCCCAGATTTATGTGCTGGCGGCGCCAGAGACCGATTTTGCCCAGGTGCAGGAGCCTTACGAAACCATTGCCTTTCACCCGGACGACCCGCTGGCTCAGGAGTGGCATTTGGTGGTGCTGGGGACACATTACGCCGCTTGTTTGGTGTGTCGAGAGCGCTTGAGCGACTCCCCCCTGATGGACCAGGCTCGCCGGTTTGAGGGAATTTGGACGTTTGACCGGGTCGTGAGCCAGACGGCCGCTCGCCTGCTGTTGCAACGGGTTCTCCACTACCAACCCCGCCTGCGGGAGAAGGTGCACCAGGTGTTGCAACGCTACGAGTTGACCGCTCCGGCGACGACCCCCTTGCCTGGCATTCATCCTGGCCCCTTTGTCGAACGACTGGTTACCTACCTGCAATCCAGCCAGTATAAAATTCTCAAGGCCTACCGCGCCCTCAGCGACCAGGAACGACAGCAACGGTTGGTGAACTTGATTACGGGGGCGATTCGCCAGACGTTGAACCCAGAGGAAATCTTTCCCATCGCCGTACAGGAATTGGGGCAAACGTTTCACGAATGCCGCTGCATTTTGTACCGCTGTCGTTCCCACCATGCATCGGCTCGGATTGAGTACGAGTACACGGCGCCAGGGGTGCCTTCTCTCAAAGGAGTGGACTGGCCCTTGCAGGACAATCCCCTGTTTGGCCTGGCAATCGGGCGGGACCGGGCGATTGGGTTGAACGATGTCACCACAGCGCCGGAGTTGCGGGGCCATGACCTGCTCCTGCAACGGCTCCAGCAATATCGTGTGCGGTCATGGTTGATGGCGCCAATCATCCACCAGGGCATGCTCATGGGAATGCTGGAGTTGCATTACTGCGGAGAGAAGCCCTACGCCTGGCGGGAGGTGGACTTGGCGCTAGTGACAGCGATTGCCAATCAGGTGGGACTCGCGGTGGTACAGGCCCAAGCCTACAAGAGCTTAGAGGAACTCAACCAGCAGTTGGCGGCCCTAGACCGCACGCGAACTAACTTGATTGCCATCATTGGCCACGAGCTACGCACGCCCCTGTCCACCATCCAGGTCTGTTTGGAAAGCCTGGCGACGGAACCGGCAATGCCGCCGGCAATCCGGCAGGAGATGTTGAATGCCGCCATGGCGGATGCCGAACGCCTGCACAAGCTCATCCAGGATTTTTTAACCCTCTCGCGGCTAGAGAGCGGGCGAGTGCAGTGGCAAGCCGAGGCGATTACGTTGTCAGAATGTGTGGAGTTGGCCCTAGCCCAATTGCGCTCCCATCGCCAGTGTTTGCCACAAATTCAGGTGGAGTTGCCGGCAGATTTGCCCCTGCTGCGCACCGACGGCGAAGGGATTGTTGAGGTGTTGGTCAAGTTGCTAGACAACGCCTGCAAATTCACGGGGCCGGAGGGACGGGTGACGATCCGGGCGCAGGTCATCGAGGGGAATATGTTGGAGGTGGTGGTGGCGGACACGGGGCGGGGCATCGAACCCAGCCAGTTGCAGGCCGTATTTGACCGGTTCTACCAGGAGGAGGAGGCCCTGCGGCGCACGGTGGGAGGGACGGGATTGGGACTGGCCATTTGCCGGCAAATCGTGTCGGGGCTGGGGGGCCAAATCTGGGCGGAATCCGCAGGGCGCGGCAAAGGCAGCAAGTTCCACTTCACGATTCCCCTGCGACCGGAACCAGCAGAACCCCCCCTGACTCAACAGACCAGCTCTGGGGGCTGAAAACGGACGTGGCCTTGTACGTCCACCCACACCCGCTGGCGGCAGGGACGGGGCGATGCCGGGTCCAGGGCCAGTTCCACCCGCTTGTGGGGATGCTGGCGCCGCAGTTGCTGGGCATAGTCCAACGCGGCCCGGTAGGCGCTGTCGTCCACGGGAATCACTAGCCAGTCCGCCGGCGCAGTTTCTTGGGGTAGAACGCCTAGGGGCAAGAGCTGCTGGTACAGCGCTTCCAGGCTGAAGGAAAACCCAATCCCCGGCACTGCTTTGTGCTCGGGATGGTAAGCGGCAATCAGGTCGTCGTAACGCCCCCCTTGACCCACAAGCCGCACCGTGTGGCCCTGGGTGACCGCCACCTGGAACACAATTCCGGTGTAGTAATCCCACGGCTGCACCAGGCTCAAATCCACCACCAGCGGCAATTCCGACGGCAGCAGTTCTACCAGCATTTTCAAATGGTTCACCCGCTGGCGTTGAGCCAGTGTCAACTCCCAACCGCTCAAGCGCTGAAACACGGTGGCCGGTGCCCCGCGCAGGTCCAACCAGCCCAGGGCCTTTTGCCGCCAGGGGTCAGGCAATTGCTGGAGCGCCACCCGGTCGAGACGGACGAGACTCTGGGTTGCCACCCTTTGCCAAACCGCTGGGAACTGCTCCAGCCAACTGCGGGTCAAGCCGGCATCCCCCAGAATGAGCCGCCAGGGAGGCAATTGCAGCGATGCCAGGGCATCCTGCAGCAGCCGGAGAATCTCAGCATCAGCCAGCAGTCCACCGGCGCCTAACAATTCCACCCCCACTTGGTAAAACTCTTGGCAATGGCCCCGCTGGGGGTGACGACGAAAGACATTGGCCACGTAGTACAGGCGTTGGGGGTGGGGAATCTGGCTCCAGCGACTGGCCGCTAACCGGGCAATGGACGCTGTGACATCGGGACGCAGGCCGTAGATCCCATCCCGGTCTTGGATTTGCACCACCCATTCGGGGCGCACCCGTCCCCCCGCCACCAGCGTATCGAGCCGCTCCAGCGTAGGCGTCACCACCCGTTGGTAGCCCCAAGCATGAAAGACGGCCTGCAATCGTTCCCGAATCCAAGTTTTCTGAACGACCTCTAGGGGCAATAGGTCCCGGCTACCGGTGGGGGGCTGGAACGTCATTTACCGAACAGGCCAAACAACCCCTTTTTCTTGGGCGCTGCGGTTTTGGCCTTGGTTTCGCTTTCTTTGGCCTGTTTGGCCAGGAGCTTCTCTACCGTCTCTAGGCCCTCGACTGCGCGGGGATGACCCGGGTCTCGCTTCAACGCCCGCTCAAAATGAATCTTGGCCATTTTCAACTGGTTGGTTTGCAGATAGATGTAGCCCTTGAGGCTCAAGCAGCGGGGGTCGCCGCTGTCGAGTTTCAAAGCGTCGTCCAACTCTCGCAGGGCTGCTGGGTAATTTTTCAAACGCACCAACTCTTCCGCCCGATTATAGAACTGGTCAAGGAAGGAAGGCCGGCTGGGAGCTTCGGGCTTGGCTGGTCCAGGAGAGGGAGCCGGTGATGTCGCAGGGGTGGGCGTTGCGACCGCCGGTGCAGGAGAAGTCGGACGATTCACAAAGGCCACCGTGTTCCCCGCGTATTGCCAGCGCAGGAGCGCCAGGTTCAACTCGCTGATTTCGTTGATGACCTGCACCGTCTCATGGGGAACGGCAAACTGGCGCTCGGCTAACTGGTTGAGGGTTTCCCGGTAGTAGGCTTCGGGGTCGGGCTGGCGGGCGAGCTGGTTGGCCGCCTCCGTTTCAAAGGGCAAAGTCTCTTGCGCCACCCGTTGCCCGATGAGCTTGAGGATGAGATTGTGTTCGGCGCGCACCTTATCGTCAAACAATTTTTCGTAGGCGGGATTGACCAGGCGGGAGAGAATTTGGGCGGCCATTTGCCGGTCTTCTTCGCTCATGTGGCTGGTGGTGTCGGGGTGCAGTGCGCGGGCAACCCGCATATACCGCCGACGAATCTCCTGGGGTCCTGCGTCTAAAGGCACGCCCAAAATCGCGTGATAGTCAGTCTGCTGATAGCGTCCCAACCCCTTGCTGATGGTAAGGTCCATAGGTTTTGCACCGGCCTGTGTAGTTCAACCAGTATAACGCAGGAACTTCCGCAGTTCAGTTCGCACCATTGGCACAAATTGGCCCATGCTCGCTCCCATTTTACTCTACTAGGTGAATGCCTTTACTCGGAGATTATTCCAGAGCAATCTGGAGGCGGTCTGGGTAGCGGCCATATCCCTATCACCGATGGCGGTCCCGAGTACACCAAATACAGAAAAAGCGGCGTCTGGCTCGGCATGCGCTTGACATTGACGGACCTAAAGTACAAGCCAAGCTGGGAAGCGACTACCGGGTGGAGTTGATCAACGGGAATATTCTCGTCATGCGTCCATCCGGCTATATGTCTGAGGAAGTGGCTTCGGAGTTAGTGCGCCAGTTGGCCAACTGGGTCAGACCGCGCCGCTTGGGGCGGGTGACCGGTTCAGGCGCCGGATTTGTACTCCCCAACGCTGATGTACGTGCTCCCGACGTGTCCTTTGTCCGCGCCGAACGATTGCGCCGCAGTCCTTTAGGCTTTGTAGAGCTAGCGCCTGATTTGGTGGCCGATCTACGTCGGAAAATTGACAGCTTCCTGGAGCAGGGCACGCGCGTAGGCATTCTGGTGGACCCGGAGCAGCGCTGGGTGGAAGTACGCCGCGTGGGAGACGGAGATGTGCTCGCTGTCCCAGAACTGCTGCCGGGCTGGGCGTTCCCGATTGCTGACCTGTGGCCGCCGCTGTTTGAACCCCCCTAGCCCCGCAGTTGAATCGGCATCACCAGATAGAGCATTTTGGTTTCTCCTAGGGGCGAAAAGATGACGGGGGCCGTTGCGGAATTGAGCTGGATTCGCACCTGGGAAGCGTTCATGGCCTTCAGCCCCTCCAGGATATAGCGGACGTTGAAGGCCACCTCCAGCGCTTCTCCTTCAATGTCAGCCGCGATGCGCTCTTGCCCCTGTCCCAGCTCGGCCCCTTCGGTCGTCAGGGTCAAGTTATCCAAATCCAGGAGGAATTTCACGACATTCCGATTCCCCACCAGGACCGCCAGCCGCTCCAGCGCGTGCGTCAACCGTTCCCGTTCCACCAGCACCCGCCGCGCAAATTGCTTGGGCAACAACTGCCGGTAGTTGGGATAGATCCCATCCAGCAACCGGGTCACCAAGCGCTGCTGGCATCCTTCCCCCTCCCGCTTTGGCAACCGGAAGTCCGCCTGATGGGGTTCCAACGCCAGTTGCACCACGTCGCCTTCATACTTGCCCAGCAGCCGTTCCACTTCGCGCAAGGCTCGCGCCGGAATCGTCGCCTGCACCGGCACGGGCGTCGGGGTGGTCAACGCCGTTTCCACAATCGCTAACCGGTGGCCATCCGTTGCGGCAAATTCTAAGACCTCTCCCCGCGTTTGCAGATGCACCCCCGTGAGAATCTGCTTGGTTTCATCGGTGCTAGCGGCAAATAAGACCCCCCGCAGTCCCGCCAAAAACGCCTCCCGCTCCAAGTTGATTGGCGTGGCGTTGACCGTAGGCAAGCTAGGAAAATCCGCCGCCGCCAAGCCTCCAAGCTGATAGGGACCCGCCACCGTATCCTTTTTGCCATCGCGCTCGCACCAGGCCCGCAAGGTCACCTGCAGGTGGTTCGCCTCCACATCCACGTCCGCGTCCGGAAAGCGGGCAATCAAACTCTCTAACGTCTTGGCCGGCAAGGTAATACTTCCCGGTTCATAAACCTGGGCTGGCATCCAGCTTTGTAAATACAACGTCTGGTCAAAAGCACTCAAGACCACCTCGTTATCGTCGGCTTTGGCTTCTACCAGCACGTGGGCCAGGATGGGATTGACAGGTCGGTTGGCAACAGCGCGGCTGATAAGGCTCAGATGGTTGCTCAGGTCTTTTTGAGCACAAGTCCAATGCATAGCGTCAGTGTAACCGAACGTAAAGCGACCTCGCTACCCCCAGCGTCCCTCCTCCTCCTGTCTTGATCATAAATTTCTATGGGATAGATAGTAGTAGGGCCTGTGGATATGTGGATAACTTTGTGGACAGCCGATGGGGACGGGGTTTGCCGTTTCGCCCCCTGTGGATAACCTGTGGATAATCTGTGGATAAAATCTCAAGTTATCCACAACCCCCCTTTTTTATCCACAGCGCGCCCCGAGTTATCCCCAAATTATCCACAGCCAAGGCCGGACTTATCCACAGATTTTCCCGACTTATCCACAACTTATCCACAAGTCCGACCCCGAAAATCTTAATAGTTTTTAACGATTGGGTTGGGGCGAAGTCTGGGTGGGGTGCCTTACAGCAGTTCGAGCGAAGTAGCTAGGCGTTCCCAACGGCAAAAGTTCAGGGTTTGCGGCCAGGGCTGGCCGTTGAGATAAGCGGCAATGACTTGAGCCGTGATAGGGGCCAGGAGAATGCCGTTGCGGTAGTGACCGGTGGCGAAGGTGAGGTTGGGCCAGGGACTCGGGCCAAGGATGGGACATTCGTCAGGGGTGGCGGGCCGGTAGCCCCACCAGGTTTCCACCAAGGGCCAGTCCCGGAGCAGAGGGTATGTGCCCATCGCGCGCTGCAGCAGGTCATGGAGTCCACCGGCGGTCGTACCGTCAAGGAAACCCACCTTTTCGCTCGTGGCACCGACGATGAGCCGTCCGTCCTGGCGTGGCACCAAGTAGGCGGGACCGTAGATGACCTGTTGCAAGGAGAGCTGACCGGTGGGCATTTGCAGCGCCAGCATTTGGCCTTTGCAGGGATAAACGGGCAGGTTGAGCAGTTTGCCGGTCCAAGCGCCGGTGGCCAGGAGGTAATGATCCGCCTGATAGGAGGCGTGCTGGGTAACGACATGGGTAATTCGGCCTTGGGCCTGGGCGATGCGGGTGACAGTTTCCTGGGGAAACAGGCGAACGCCAAGCCGTTGGGCCGCCTGGCGGAGAACCTGAGTGAGACGACGATTATCCACTTGGCCGTTGTCAGGATACCACCAGGCGCCGACGAATTGGGGAGCAAGACCTGGTTGTCGCTCGTCGAGCGCTGAACGCTCCAGCCAGATGCCCGTGTGGTGGCCTGGTTCTGGTGAAACCACCGGTGCTAGGATACCGCAGGGCCAGTAGCCGGTGGCCTGACCGGTCAAGTCTTCTAGTTCTTGAATCCAATCGGGGTAAAGTTTTAAGCTGGCGTGGCAAAAGTCGCGCATGGGTCCAGGGGGGAGCTGTTCCGCACCAGGGGCGAGCATCCCTGCCGCCGCCGTCGCAGCAGTGCCGGTCAAACCGCCATCTACGATTCCCACGCGCTTGTGGGTTTTGGCCAATTCCACCGCGATGCTCAGCCCAATGATGCCGCCCCCAATAATCAAAACGTCCATACCTGTGACTTTTCCCCGTTGCCACCGTACCTCATCCTAACGAACCGGTGGGCGACCTATAGTGGAGATGGGAGATAGGACCGGTGCAGGGTTTTGGGAGAGGGCATGAGGACCACAGCCGTGCAGCCTGGGGTTGTCTACCCGGAGCGGGACGGGCGACCGATGGCGGACAACACGCTGCAGTTTCGGTGGATTGTGTTGATTAAGGAGAACCTGGAGTGGCTGTTGGCGGAGCGGTCGGATGTGTTTGTGGCGGGGGATTTGCTGTGGTATCCGGTCGAAGGGCATCCAGAGATTCGCACGGCGCCGGATGTGATGGTGGTGTTTGGGCGACCGAAGGGGGAACGGGGTTCGTACCGGCAATGGGAAGAAGGCAACATCCCGCCCCAGGTGGTCTTTGAAATCCTGTCGCCGGGGAATCGGTTACTCGAAATGCTTAGGAAGTGGCGGTTCTATGAGCGCTATGGAGTGGAGGAGTTTTATGTTTATGAGCCAAACAGTCATGAATTCAGTGGGTTTTTGAGGGGACCGGACGGGCTGGACGAGATTGCCGATATGAATGGGTGGGTCAGTCCGCGTTTAGGTATCAAGTTTGAGTTAAATCCGGATGGACTGGTCATTTATACCCCTAGTGGAGAGCGGTTCAAGACGACAGTTGAACTCGCCCAGGAATTGCAGCGCACGGAGCAGCAATTGCTCCAAACCCAAACCGAGTTGGAACGCGAGCGCCAGCGTGCGGAGCGGTTAGCGGCGTATTTGCGCCGCCAAGGGATTAATCCAGAGGAGATTGGAGGTTGGGACGGATGACGACAACTGCCAAGCCCACTGTCATCTACCCGGAGCGAGACGGGCGACCGATGGCGGACAACACGCTGCAGTTTCGGTGGATTGTGCTGATTAAAGAGAACCTGGAGTGGTTGTTTGCCGAGCGGTCGGATGTGTTTGTGGCGGGGGATTTGCTGTGGTATCCGGTCGAAGGGCATCCAGAGATTCGCACGGCACCCGATGTGATGGTGGTGTTTGGGCGACCGAAGGGGGAACGGGGGTCGTATCGGCAGTGGGAAGAAGACAATATTCCACCCCAGGTAGTCTTTGAAATCCTGTCACCGGGGAATCGCCTGACGGAGATGGTCAAAAAACTGGACTTTTACGAGCGTTACGGAGTGGAAGAGTACTACATCTACGACCCGCAAATCAACGAAGGGAGTGGTTTGGTGCGGCGTGGGCTGGAGCTGGAGCCGTTGGAGTCACTGGATGGATGGGTCAGTCCGCGGTTGGGGATTCGCTTTGCCTGTCAGCCGGATGAACTGGTCATCTACACCCCAACAGGAGAGCGCTTCAAGACGATGGTAGAGTGGGTTCAACAGGTCGAGCAAGAACGGCAACGGGCGGAACGGTTAGCCGCCTACTTGCGCAGCCAGGGGATTGACCCAGAGAAGATTGACGGGTGAAAAAAAAAGCGGCCATCTCTGACCGCCCTTGCACTGACCTATGCTATGGCTGACGAATGACAATGAAAACAATTTCAACCGAACCGCCTTCACCCCGTACTCAAACTGCTGGACAACCCAAGAATTATCCCCGAATATTCCTGGTGCCGCTTGGACAGGTAGGAGGTTCCGCAGTTATGTTATTAGACGGGATAGAGATTGTGTTAGTACCAGGAGAGTTCGCTTCACAGATTACGTCAGGCATCTCCTGAATAGTTTCCCCCTCAACCACCCTAGTCCTGAAAGCCACACCAGCAGCATAACTCTTGAGATCCCTCTGCTTGCTAGTCCCTGCCAAGACTGAAGCATCAGCGTCAGTTGCGGACGTGATCTCATATTTGTAGTTCTTAGTGTCGGTAGGCAGGCCCAAAGCTAGCTCTGTCCATGCCCCCCACCTACCATACTCGGTACGGAAAGCCTTTTGAGACCGTACCCACGAGCCTAGAGTTGTGCGTGCTTCCGACTGCTTAGCCTTAGCCGTCTGTGCCAGGAAGGACGGCAGGGCAATTGCCGCCAGGATGCCGATGATAATCACCACTACCAGCAACTCGATCAGGGTGAACCCCTTGTTGGCGTTTTTCTTCGCCAGGTGCTGGAGCAACTTGACTTTCAGACTTGCAGACATGATGACACACTCCTACGCTAAACCGTTTGGATAAGCGGGGCTTCATTCGCCCCATGCCTAACTTACCCACCGCTAGACCCTGACCGATCAGACCCATTGATTACTTTTCGCTATGTATGGCAAGGCACCCTTTCAGTCAAATGCGTTACCATTTCACCATTGCCTGCAACTTTACGGTATAAAGATGCCTTATATCTGCACCCCTCCCTGGCGCAGCACTCGCCATTGCCCGTCCTGCCAGGCAATCACCGTCGAGGGTTGCCCTGAACCAGCGTTGACCGTGTGCAACACATAGACGTCGGGGAACTGGGCGTGAATGTCCTGAGCGGTAAGCAGCGGGGATTCGCCGGAGAGATTGGCGCTGGTGGTCGCCAGAACGCCCACCTGCTGCAACAGGCTGAGAGCTAGGGGATGGTCGGGGATGCGCAGCCCAATCGTGCCAGTCTGCTGGGGATTAATCGCAGGGGTCACCCGGTCGCTGGCGGGTAGAACGATGGTCAAAGCGCCTGGCCAGTAACGCTGCGCCAACTCCCGCCAGGGAATGTCCGGTGTGGGCTGAATCCAGGGCAAAAACAGTTCTACGTCAGGCGCCATGAGAATCAGGGGCTTGTCGGGCGGACGACGTTTGCACTGGTAGATTCGGTCGCCATAGGCTGGTAAAACGGCCAGCGCTGGCACGGTGTCAGTGGGAAAACTTACGACATGACCCGCCCGCGCCGCCAAAACCAAACTGGGAAAGCTGACCAGCATCTACCCACTCCAACGCGCCAGCACAAACCGGTCATGCCCGCCCCAGTCCCGAAAGGTCTGGATGTCGCGATAGCCGCCCTGCTGTTCCAGCAAAGCAACGACCGCCTCCGTTTGCCCGCTCATGGTCTCCACACACCAGAGACCCCCAGGCTGGAGATACTGGGGCGCGGTGGCCACCAGATGCCGCATAGGCACCAGACCGTCAGGCCCCCCATCCAACGCCCAGCGGGGTTCGTGCTGCACCTCCGGGGGAAGCGTTGCCAGTAACCCGGTGGGAATGTACGGCGGGTTGCTCACTATCCCCCGCAATTGCCCCCGTAGAGCGACCAGGGGTTCAAACCAGCACCCCTGATAAAGCGTGAGACGGCTCATGAGCTGGAGGCGAGCGGCGTTGGCGCGCGCGATTTCGAGCGCCGTGGCACTGCAATCAACCCCGTGCATGGTGATGCCGGGCAACACCCGCAGCAGTCCTAGGGCAATCGCCCCACTGCCGACGCCCAAATCCGCCCAAGGCCCGGTCGTCAACCCCCAGCGTTCAGCCCACTCCTTCGCGATGTCCACCAGCAGTTCCGTTTCGGGGCGGGGAATCAGCACCCCAGGGGCTACCTGTAGGTCCATGTCCCGCCAGGTCACCCAGCCCACCAGGTATTGCACAGGCTCGCGGGTTTGCAGATACCGGCGCCACAGGGATTGGAGACGGGGCAAAAACTCCCTGCCGTTCTGGTCGCCCCACCGGAGCGTCAAGGTGTCCCAGCCGGTGACCGCGCGCACAAGCCAGTCCAACTCCGCCGCTTGCTCTGGATAACGCTGCTGCTGTTGCCGCCACCAGTCCCGTAGGACCATTATCGAGGTTGTTGCGGCGCGGGTGAAGCTGGAGGCCGGGCAGCCGGTGGCGTCTGCTGTGGCTGAGGCGAGGGCGTTGCCTGGGGTCGCGGCGCTGGCGTCGCTTGCGGTTGGGCCGGACGATTGCCCTGCTGTTGCTGGACAAACCGAATGGCGCTACTTGCAGGCACAAAGTATAGCTGCCGGAGTTGCGGGTCGTTTTTTTGCTCCATCAGGGCCACCAACTGGTCAAGACTGCTGACCCGCACCCTGGCCGATTCGGCTATTTTCGGGTCGCGCTTGCGCAGTTCGGCTAAGAAACTATCCACATCCTGCCGGCTAAAAAACATGGGCGCAACTTCTTCCTTGTTTCCCTTCTGGTCCTGCACCTGGATAGTGAGCTGGCCCTGCTGCGGACCGCCGGTGATAAAAAACAGGGGAATCCCTGGAAACCGGTCCAGTTTTTGCCCTTCCGCCTGCAGGATTTTGAGCGCCGCCTCCTGCTGGGACTTGTCGGGTTGAAAGCTGACTTCCAACTTTTCATCCTTCTGGGCGGCTTTCGCCAGTTCGTAGGCTTTGTCCAGGCCCACCACCTGCACCCGCGCCCCTTTGGCCACATCGGGGTTGCGGCTTTGCACCTGTTTCAGCGCCTCTTGGGCGTCTTGGGGATTGAAAAAGAAAAATGTCACCACCTTCTCCTTGTTGCCCTCTTTGACGGTCGCCGTGAGAATCTGCTTGCCACTGCCATCGATGAGGGTAAACACCGGCACCGTTTGCAACTGTTCAGCAATTTGTTTGGTCGGCATCCCCTGGGCCAAAACCGGTAACACTTGGGGAGGCAAACCCATCACCGGCCCAAACATCAATCCAAGTACCAACCCACCACGAATCAAACCTTTCATCCTGACTCCTTGCCTGCATTCGCCTTCATTGTACTGACTGGGGGAAAGACGTTCCAACCCCTGCTGGTGGTTCCCTAGGCTGGAAACATGGCTCCTATAATAGCAGTGGCATTGGGCGCGGCGTATATGCGGGTTTCCCTGAACTGGTTGCGGGAATTGGTGGATTTGCCGGCGGAGGTGACCGTCACGGAATTGGCGGAACGGTTGACCTTGGCCGGGTTTGAGGTGGAACACATCGAAGACCGGCGCACCTGGGCTGAAGGCGTCGTCGTCGGGCGCGTCCTGCGGCGGGACCCCCATCCTCACGCCGATAAGTTGAGCGTTTGCCAGGTAGATGTGGGGCAAACGGAACCCTTGACCATCGTGTGCGGGGCGGCCAACGTACGAGCAGAAGCGCTGGTCCCTGTCGCCTTGGTGGGGACGTATTTACCTTGTATTGACTTGAAAATTGAACGGGCCAACAAGCGGGGCGTGGAATCTGCCGGCATGATTTGTTCCCTGGCGGAACTGGGGCTGGAGAAAAATTCGGCGGGGATTCACATTTTCACAGAACCGGATTTGACGGTGGGGCAAGATGTGCGCCCGTTGCTGGGACTGGACGATGTGGTTTTGGAGGTGGCTTCGACGGCCAACCGCGCCGATGCCTTGAGCATGGTGGGGATGGCGCGGGAAGTCGCTGCCCTCTTCGGTGTGCCGCTACGCTTGCCGGCGGTTCCCGACATCCCCAAACCCCCGAGCAAGGTCAAACTGGCGATTGCTGAAGGTTGTCCGGCGTACTGGGGGACGGAGTTCAGCGAGGTCGAGATAGGGCCAGCGCCTGCTTGGTTACGCCAGCGCCTGGAGAAAGCGGGGATCCGCTCGTTAAATAACGTGGTGGACATTACCAATTACGTGCTGCTGGAGTGGGGTCAGCCGCTCCATGCCTTCGATGCCGAAGCGCTGCGCCGAGAAACTGGCAAGAAAACCCTGACCCTGGGGGTGCGGTTGGCCCGCCCTGGGGAAACCCTGACCACCTTGGACGGTCAAACGCGCGCCCTGACGTCCCAAACCCTAGTCATCACGGCCAATGACCAGCCTGTAGCTCTTGCCGGTGTGATGGGGGGCGCAGCGACGGAGGTGACGGACCAGACGCGCCACGTGCTGCTGGAGGCGGCGATTTTTGACCCCCCGACGGTGCGACGCTCGGCGCGGTCGGTGGGCCTGCGGACAGAGGCGGCGGCGCGTTACGAACGGGGCGTGAATCCAGCGGACCTGGAACGGGCCTGGGGACGGGCGGTGCAACTGCTTCAGGCCTACGCGGGCGCCAAGGTGGTGGGCGTTGCCCAGTGGGACCAGCGCCAGACCCAGCCGCGCGTTATTGGGTTACGTCGCCAACGGGTACAGGCGGTGTTGGGAGACCTGACGACGGGAGCGCTAGACGATGCCCAGGTGGAAAAAACCCTGATGGTCCTGGGGTTTGACCTGCAACCTGAAGCGACGGGCTGGCGGGTGACGGTGCCCCCCCACCGCTTGCGGGATGTGGAACAGGAAATTGACCTGATCGAGGAAATTGCGCGCCTGGTGGGATACGATCACTTCGCCCATACCTTGCCGGGGACGGGACAGGTAGGCGGCTATCCCCCCCACGAACAGGTGCGCCAGCGGGTGCGGGAACTCTGTCGCGGCTATGGCCTGAACGAACTGATGCACTACTCGCTCGTGAAAACGGGTGACCTGCAGCTGAGCAACCCCTTGCTGGCGGAGTACAGCGCGTTACGCACCGATTTGTTCGAGGGCCTACTCCAGGCGTACACCTATAACATCCACCAGAAAAACGGGCCGCTGTGGGGGTTTGAACTGGGACGGGTGTTTGTCCAGCAGGGGGCGACCGAACGGGAGTTTGAACAACTAGGCGCCATCTGGGGAGGGACGCGCTCCCACTGGCTGCGCAAAGAGCCCATCACCTGGTATGAGGCGAAGGGGTTGGTGGAGGGAATCCTGGCGGGTTTGCAGGTGGAGCCATTGTGGACCCAGTACCGCGAAGACGCACGGTTCCATCCAGGGCGAACAGCGCTTTTACGCCTGGGCGAACAGCGGCTGGGACTGTTTGGGCAACTGCACCCGCAGGTCTGTCAGGCGCAGGAGATTCCCGAGCCGGTGTACATGCTGCTGCTGGATATGGAGTGTTTGACCCAGGCGGTGTTGCAGAGGACGTTGACCCGCTTTCAACCCTACTCCCCCTACCCGGCGGCGGATCGGGATTTGGCGCTCTTTGCTGATGTGTCTGTGCCAGTGGCGGCTTTGCTCCAGGTGATCCGCCAAGCCGGAGGTGACCTGCTCCAGAGCGTGTGGCTCTTTGACGAATACCGAGGCGAAGGGGTGCCGCCAGGACAACGCAGCTTAGCGTTCCGGTTGGTCTATCGGGCGCCGGACCGGACGTTGACCGATGCGGAGGTAGAGACGGTGCATGAACGGGTGCGACAGGCGCTGGTGCAAACCTATCCGGTGACCCTGCGCAGTTGATGCGGGTGTGCATTGTCACGGGGATTTTCCCGCCAGATGTGGGAGGACCCGCCACCTACGTCCCGCTGATTGCCCAAGGGTTGCAAGCCCTGGGGCATCACGTCCAGGTGGTCACTAGCAGCGAACCCCAGCATTTGACAGGGCCGGATGCGTGCTGGCCCTTTCCGGTAGTGCGACTGAACCGGCGCGTGCCCTGGCTCCTGCGCAGTTTGTATTACCAGAGGCACCTCGCGCTCCATGTCGCTGCAGCCGATGTGGTCTATGTCAACGGGTTGCTGTGGGAAGCAGCGCAGGTGTGCCGGCGGTTGCACAAACCCTGGGTTGCCAAGGTTGTAGGCGATAGCACCTGGGAGCGGGCGGTGCGCCGGCGGTGGACCCAGGCGGATCTCGAGACATTCCAAGCGCCCCAACGGGACTTCCGGGTGCGACTATTTCGCCACTGGCGCAACCAAGCGCTGCGGCAGGCCCAGCGGGTCATTGTTCCCAGTCACTACCTGGCGCGGCTCGTGCGCGGGTGGGGCGTGCCGGCTGAAAAAATCGCCGTAATTTACAACGCGATGCCCCTGCCCTCGACGCTCCCAACGGTGGTCAACCCCCTGACGACGCGCTACCGCGTGCTCACCGCCGGGCGTTTAGTGCCGTGGAAACAGGTGGATGAAATCATCACCGCGATTGCGCCCTTGACGGACGTGGGGTTAGTGGTTGTGGGTTCGGGGCCGGAGCAGGACCGCTTAGCGCAACAGGTGCAGGCGTTGGAGTTAACGCCACGGGTCTATTTTGCTGGTCAAAAGCCCCTGCCAGAGTTGCTCGCGCTGATGCAGACTTGTGACGTGCTGGTGCTGAATTCCACCTATGAAGGTTTGCCCCACGTGGTGCTGGAGGCGATGGCGGTGGGATTGCCAGTGATTGCCACAGCGGTGGGGGGAACGCCGGAGCTCATCCAAGATGGCTACAACGGGCGTTTGATTCCTCCCCACCGTCCCGACATCCTGCGTCACGTTCTCTGGGACTGTTTGACACAACCGGAACTCCGGCAACAGTACCGCCAAAAAGCCCAGCAGTCCCTAGGCCCGTTTCAGTTCCAAACCATGATCCAGCGCTGCGCTGCGATTCTCACGGAAGTGGCCACAATCTCCAAAGGCGGGACTGGTTGATGTTTTTGGTTCTCCCGCTGATGGTTCAGTCATCTTCGTTTGTCATCCTCTGGGTCGCAGCGCACAGCCCCATTTTCCGTAGCTTGACGACCAGTAGAGGCCTTAGGGAACGGGCTGGATTTTGCCGCTGTCGGCTCTTAGCGACCGCATGTCATGATGGGAGAGGGAGTGGAGGGATGGCCGGTGCAGCTCAAGCAGGTCATTATCACCTACAAGGCCAACGACCCAGAAAGTAAACGCTGGGCAATCCGCTGCGAGCAGGAGTTGACCGCCCAGGGGGTGCGGGTCCTGTTGGGGCCAAGCGGGCCGAAGGATAACCCCTACCCCGTGTTTCTGGCATCCGCCACCCAAGGGATTGACCTGGCGCTAGTGCTTGGAGGCGACGGCACAGCCTTAGGTGCCGCGCGGCATCTGGCCAGCGAAGGCATCCCCATCCTAGCGGTGAATATCGGCGGGCGCTTGGGGTTTCTCACCGAACCGGCGGAGGTGTTGAAGGATACCCAGCAGGTGTGGGAGCGGTTGCGCCAGGACCGCTATGCCGTGCAAAAACGGATGATGGTGCAGGCCCAACTATTCCAGGGGAACCAGCGCCCTGGGGAACCGGCCAGCGAAGTGTTCTGGGCCTTGAACGAGATGGCGGTCAAACCGGCGAGTGTGGAACGGCTCCCCACCTGTGTCTTGGAGGTGGAGGTGGACGGGGAAGTGGTGGACCAGTACCAGGGCGACGGGTTGATTGTGGCGACGCCAACCGGTTCTACGTCCTACACCCTGTCGGCTGGCGGTTCAATTCTCCACCCTGGCATGGAAGCGATGGCCGTGGTGCCTATCTGTCCCTTGAGCTTGTCCAGTCGCCCGATTATCCTACCACCGGCGTTTGTGGTGAGCATCTGGCCCCTACAGGACCGGGATTTGAGTACCAAATTGTGGATGGACGGGGTCTTGGCTACCAGCATTTGGCCGGGCCAGCGGGTGGATGTCCGCCGCGCGCCTCGGGATGCCCATTTCATCATCCTGCAGGAAAACTACTCCTACTACCGCATCCTGCGGGAAAAGTTACAGTGGGCCGGCGCTATTATTCCCTATCCCAACAACCACCGGGTAACTTAAATCGACTGCGGCGCTTCCAGGGATTCTGGCAATATCTGCCCCCCATCCACAACCAGGGTCTAGCCGGTGATATAGCTAAGATGAAAAAGGTTGACATAACAGACAGCTTTATTCACGAGAGAACGTAGGTTCTGCACCGACTCGCCGTTTTAGCCGAGACCATACCCGCTCAATCGGATTCAAATCTGGTGAATATCTTGGTAAATAGACTAACCGATACCCAGCCGCTTCTATAGCTGAACACAGAATGCTTGACATAGGTAGAAACTAGAACCCTGGCTGGGTTGCCTCTCAAAGACGACAACCCAAATGTTCTCTGCTGTACTACCCATCTTACCGCCGCTGACTGGTGAAAACTGGCATTGTCCATCACCATCCTTTTGCCAGGCCCAATCACCGGTATAGTTAAGCCGCTTCAGTTTGTTAGAGAGATGAGAGAAAAATCAAATGATCAAATGCGGGGCTGCACCCTGCGACCTAGAGGATGACAACCTAACCACTGATGCAACCAAGTTAAAGCTCCCTATCCACGTTAATGGCTCGATTAGCCACCCCTCATACTCACTCTTTCACATTTCCCATAAACCCTTTCACCTTTCTCACCCTAACCATACTCATAGACTACTCGCTGGTCTATCCCCAATCCTTCCGACTTCACATCCTTCATGCTCTCCAGATATGCCTGTTGCTCCTGCTCATCTTGTTCTTGGTAGGAGAATGCAGCCTATCTTCTTGACTGCTCCGCAAATCGTCATACTAGCCGCCATTTCCTTTTGGGTCAAAAAGCTTGCGGAATTCATCTAAGTCTTTAATCTTATGACTATGCCCCTTTTGGTAAACAATGACCCATTTCAGACCATTGTTTGAGCCAACGTTTAAAGTGCGATACCCTATGTTCAGCATTTGGCTTAGCGCCCCCCAGGATAGCTTCAATGGCTTCCCAACGCAGGTCCGTGCTACGAGGCATAGACATCGCTTCGTGACCCATCAGCCTTATTCTATATGTCAGATAGCTATAGAACCAGAAATTAGGACAGGGTGAGACAATTGCCTTGACTGGACTTTAGTACCTGCCCGAACGCTGATTCATGGCCAGCCACGCCATACGGGCCAGTTCCGGCAAGAATTGTTCATCAGCGCTGTAGGCCGGGTCGTCTCCAAATACCACTAGGACAAAGGCTATTCGGCCATCGCTGCGCCGGACAATCACCCCATCGTGGCGGCAGGTGCTGGTGTGCCCCTCTTTGCCCATCACCTGAGCGTCGGGCGGCAGACCCGCCCCTAGAAAACCGGGCAACGGCTTGCTGCGGGTCATCCACTCTAGCATGCGCTGGCTGGCCAGGGGGGAAACCGCCTGCAGGGTGTAAATTTCGTACAACAAGCGGGCGGTCTGCCACGTGTTCAATTGGTTGCGGCTGGGTTGTTGGTTTCCCCCGCGCAGTTGCAGCTCCCGACCCCACGGCTCTTCATAGCCCCAGGCATAGATGGGAAAGTTCTTGTGCTTCAGGTTGAGGTAGCCGTAGCCTGCACCTCGGAAAAAGTGGTTGAGCTGCTCCCGTCTCTGTTTCCACTGGGTAAACGCTTCCGGCGAGAGGGCATCCCCCGATTCGGTGCCAGTCACTGCATCCACGACCCGGCTGGCGGCATCGTTGCTCGATAGCTGCATCATGGCCGTCAATTCCGTAGGCGGCACCGGCTCCCCGCTCAGTAACCCCGCCTGCTGGTAGGCCATGAACATGACCAGCCAAAACAACTTCACCACACTGGCGGGATAGCGCAACACCTGTTGCTGGTACCCCGCAATTTGCGGCGCTTCTGGACGACTCACATCCATCAGCGTGATGGACAGATGGGCGGTGGGCAATCCCCGTTGCTGCACCCAGGCCACCATCTGCTGCACTACCGCCTGCAGGTCCGGATCGTAAGTCGTTGGCGGTGCCGTGCGAACATTGTAGATCAGGGGGGAAACCACTGCTTGCGGGGATTCGACGTTCAGCGGGTCGGCTGTGGCTTCCGAGACTAGGGGTCGAGGCGGCGTCAACCGCAATGCAAGCCAGCCACCGACCAGAAAACCCATGCTGCCAGCGCCCACAAACGACAACAGACCTAACCAGGGCCAATACCGCCGGCGCCACGCCTGTTTCTGTTCAATCACTCCTTCCTCACACTTCGCCACGCTTGACCAGTATATCGGCAAAGCGCTAGTTCCCTGTAGTTTGTCTGATACGCCAATGCCCGTCTGTTCGCTAGCCCCAAAAAAAAACCATCAGTCAAACCATGACTGACGGGCTTACCTGTCCTCAAGGATCATCGGAACGAATACCAGTATAGCAAAGAAACTGGCGACCCTATTCGGTGGCCGCTAGGAGATGAAACAGGGCCGGGTCGAGTTGATAGCCCAGCACTTCCACCATTTGCATCAGCTTGCCTTCCCCCTCGCGACCCTGCTGCCGCAGCCAGTGGTAGAGATAAAACACCTTCCCCATCAAAAAAATATCGAGCGCCTCTGGGTTAAATTGAATCCCTTCCCGAGGGCTGAACTGGTGCGGCACTAGCATGGCCACGTAGCGGGCTAACTCCTGCTGCCAATCCAGAAACAAAGGCAACCAGGGATAACGAGCATCCAGCCGGATAAACCACAGACGCACCTCCGGCACCTCCGACAACTCCCGTGGGTCGGTGGGGTCTCGCGGGAAGTCAATCGCAAACCGCACCTGGAGTTCCGGCGCTGGGGGCTGGTCCGGCGGCAACACCTGGTACACGGGCCGCAAATCCAACCGCTCGATGACAGGCCGCGACACCGGGATTTCCAGCATGCGCCTCAAAAGTTCCGGTCCGTTAGAATCTCGTACCCCGTCTCCGTGACTAGCACCGTGTGCTCATACTGGGCCGACAATTTGTTATCCACCGTCACCGCCGTCCACCGGTCCCGCAGGATGCGGGTCTTAGCTGACCCTTGATTCACGATCGGTTCAATTGCTAGCGTCATCCCCGCCCGTAGCTTCACGTTCGGCAACTGGTTGGTGCGGTAATTGAACACCGACGGTTCCTCATGGAGATGGCGACCCACCCCATGCCCCGTAAAATCCTCCACCACCCGGTAGCCCTGGGAGCGCACGTAGTCCTCGATGGCCCCTGCAATGTCCATCAACGTATTGCCCGCCTTGACCTGTTCAATGCCCTTGTACAGGGCCGTTTCCGCCACCTGCATCAACCGTCGCGCCTCCGGGCTAACCGGCCCCACCGCAATCGTAATGCAGGAATCCCCATGGAACCCCTGGTAACAGGCCCCCGTATCCACCTTCAAAATATCCCCCGGCTTGAGCACCTTCTTGGCGCTGGGGATACCGTGAACCACTTCGTTGTTCACACAGGCGCAGATCGAGGCCGGAAACCCATGATACCCCTTGAAGCTGGGGGTTGCCCCCAATTCCCGGATGCGCTGTTCCGCATAGCGGTCCAAATCCAGCGTCGTCATCCCTGGTTTCACCAGCTCGCTGATCTCCCGCAACACGGTCGCAACGATCCGCGAGGCCACCCGCATAATTTCAATCTCCCGGGGCGATTTGATGGTAATCGGGCGCTGCTGGGGGCGGGCTGGCTCCGCCGCTGGACGCCGCAACGGGACAGTCAACGAACTCAAAACATTCATGCCGACAAAATCTGAAGACTCGCTTCATCTATGGTAGGCCAGGGACGGCGCCCCTGCAAATTAGCACTCTCAATCGGCGAGTGCTAGGGGATGCTACCATAGGCGATGGAGTCATTCAGGCACAGCGAGCGTTATGGTGAAGTTGATCAGCTTTGACGAGGCGTCGCGCCAGGCTCTCGAGCGGGGGGTCAATGCCGTAGCCGATGCCGTGCGAGTGACCCTGGGGCCCAAAGGCCGCAACGTCGTGCTGGAGAAAAAATTCGGCGTGCCGGAGGTAGTCAACGACGGGGCCACGATTGCCAAGGAAATCGAACTGAGCAACCCCATGGAAAACACCGGCGCCCAACTGCTCAAGGAGGTGGCCGAAAAGACAGCGGATGTGGCCGGGGATGGCACGACCACTGCCTGTTTGCTGGCCCAGGCCATGATTGTTGAGGGGATGAAAAACCTATCGGCGGGCGCAAACCCAGTCAATCTCAAGCGGGGAATCGACCGTGCGGTAGCCTACCTTGTGGAGAAAATTCGGGAGACCAGCCGGCCCGTGGCAGGAGAAATGGTCAAGCAGGTGGCCACCCTGTCGGCGGGGAACGACCCCGAAGTGGGCCAGATGATCAGCGACGCCATGGACCGGGTGACCAAGGACGGGGTGATTACGGTGGAAGAATCCAAATCCCTGCAAACCGAGCTGGAAGTCGTGGAGGGGATGGAAATTGACCGGGGTTACATTTCCCCCTATCTGGTCACCGACCAGGAGAACATGGTGGCCGAGTACGAGAACGTGCGGCTGTTGATTACCGATAAAAAAATTAGCGCGGTGGCCGACCTGGTGCCAGTTTTGGAAAAGATCAACCGCCTAGGGCAACCCCTTTTAATCATTGCCGAGGACGTGGAAGGCGAGGCCCTGGCGACTCTAGTGGTGAACAAGATGCGAGGCGTATTAAACGTCTGTGCCATCAAAGCGCCCTCGTTTGGCGACCGGCGCAAGGCCATGCTAGAGGACATTGCCATTCTGACCAACGGGCAATTCCTGGCGGAGGACCTGGGCTTCAAGCTCGACCAGGTGCAACCCGATATGCTAGGCACGGCCCGACGGGTGACCGTCAGCAAAGACCGCACAGTGATTGTGGCCGGTCAAGACACCCAGCGCCAGGTGCAGGCCCGTATTGCCCAACTCAAGCAGGAACTGGCCGAGACTGACTCTGAGTTTGACAGGGAAAAACTACAAGAGCGCATCGCCAAACTTGCTGGTGGTGTTGCAGTGATCAAGGTGGGGGCGGCCACCGAGACCGAACTCAAGGAGAAGAAGTTGCGCATTGAAGACGCCCTGCACGCCACCCGGGCTGCCGTTGAGGAAGGGATTATTCCTGGCGGTGGTGCGACGCTCGTGCATCTAGCCAAACAGCTCCCGACCCTAGCGGCCTCGCTCCCCGACCCAGAAATGCGAACCGGTGTGGAGATTGTGGCGCGGGCGGTGACCTATCCCCTGCGACAAATTGCCGAAAACAGTGGCGTCAACGGGGCCATTGTTCTCGAAAAAGTCCGGCAGATGGATTTACCGATGGGGTACAACGCCGTGACCGGCGCCTACGAAGACCTAATTGCCTCAGGCATTATAGACCCAGCCAAAGTGACCCGTACCGCTTTGGAAAATGCTGCTTCCATCGCCGGCATGTTCCTGACCACGGAAGCCCTGGTAGTGGAGAAACCGGAGCCGAAGCCAGCGCGGAAACCCAGCCCTGGCGCTGAAGAGGACTTCTAAGGGGTTCCCCGATTTCGCTACCATAATCGGTTGGAACAGTGGGTGACTGGCGCAACGGTAGCGCAACGGACTCTTAATCCGCTGGTTCAGGGTTCGAATCCCTGGTCACCCATAATCACCAAAACCCCACCACCCTAAAAGTTTCCACAGCTCACACGTACTATAGCTAAGCCGGCAAAGGTTGACATAAATATTAGACAGCTTCATCTACGAAAGAGCGTAGGTTTTGCTTGGTTAAATTCCACGCATGGCTGACCCGCCGTTTTATCAATCGGATTCAAATCAAGGAATACCTTGGTAGATAAACGGATCGACGCCCAGCCCGCTTCCACGACCTGTCTCACCGCCGCAGATTGTCCAATATAGGTCATCCATGCTTGTCATGTCTCAGGGTCGCAGGGCGTAGCCCCGTCTTAGGTTGTCCTGTCATCTCCTTGGCAAACTCAAGCAGCTTAGCTATACCGGAACTTTCCTAGGACTTATCGCTGGTATAGCCAAGCCATCTATGGTTGTCAGCGCTTGAGTCCCAGCGCACGGCCTGGCCTTTGGGTTTTCTCTCCTCTCTCTGACAAGCTAAAGCAGCTTAGCTATAGAAGTCTTTCACTTCACCACCGGATAACGACCTGAGTATCGCAGTAGCTCATCCAAGTGAATGGTTCTATAGCTAAGCCTTGTCATGTTTTGGAGTCGCAGGGCCTAGCCCCGCCTTGGATTCTCCCAGTATCTCCCTAACAAACTGAAGCAGCTTGGCTATTTCACATGCCCTGATTGATGAGCTGTTCCCCACGATGGTTTTTCCCTTCGGTGCCCAATATCCCGGTAATCCACGCCGGACTGGTCGATATAGACCACCTGCTCTGGTGGTATTCACCACAAGCCTGTCGCTCTTGCGGGTCTTACGGGTATCGTCTATCTTTTACAGGGCCTTCCAAATCGTGGCACGGCTTACAACGAAGTGAGCAGCCATCTCTCGCTAAGTTAGGCTAGGATTTGCAAACTGCTGAAACGCTTCCAGATCTTTCAGTTTATAATCGTGGCCTTTTTGATAGCCTTCCTTGGGGTGAACGTCTCCTGTTTCTGACCCTTGTCTGAGCCATCCTTCTACCGTTCAATAGGCAACTTCCACGATAGTCGCGCCATTCAAGATAGCTTCTATGGCCTTCCTGCGCAAATCATAGTTGTACGGCTTGGGCATTTCTTCTGTCCCTAACAACACGTCTTTTATATAACAATATTAAACAGCTTAACTATAGTTGCCCGCATTGCAGAACACACTCAGGCTAACACTGACGCCATGAACCGTTTGGAAGCGAAGGCCAAGGCTATCCGGCAACTACGAGAACAAACTGCAGTTAATGCTACTGCTATTCGAGAGCTACGGGAAGCGTAAGCGTTGATGATGGAAATCATCCGGCGTCAGGAAACTCGCATTGAAGAGCTGCGCCAGGACACCCGCAATATCCTGGCTGATATCCGTCAACTGATGCAAATTCTCACATGCGATTATCCCAATGGTCGCCAGGATGTAGACTGACTAAAGAGTCCCCATCGGAGTAGGTCTATGGTGCGTTGGACCGACGAGATGCTCGACCGCTTGGCTGAACAAGTACAGGCAAACGCAACTGCCATTCAGGAATTGCGGGTATC
>JANXAM010000035.1 GCA_025062155.1 Gloeomargarita sp. SKYB120
AGCAGGATCATCACCAGTTCCGCTTGGGCTGCCGCCTCTGCCACGGGCAACACCCGCAATCCTTCCGCCTGGGCCTTGGCTGCTGATTTGCTGCCGGGATACAGCCCTACCGTCACATCCAGGCCACTGTCGCGCAGATTTAACGCATGGGCGTGTCCTTGCGACCCGTACCCGATAATGCTGATAGGTTTGCCCTGTAAGACCCCTAAGTCTGCGTCTGCATCGTAGTACAGCCGAGCCATGCGTCACCTCTGGCGCTTGCCTAAGTCTTTGAGTCCCTCATCATACCAAAGTCTGCGCCCAGACCGACCGGGTTGTTAGACTAAAGCCATGCGGCCCATTTATCTCGACTACCACGCCACGACGCCGTTGGATGAGCGGGTCTGGCAGGCGATGCAGCCCTACTGGCAGTTGCGGTTTGGCAATCCGGCCAGTGCACATCCCTACGGGTGGGAAGCCCAAGCAGCCGTGGAAATGGCCCGCGAACAAGTGGCAGCCGCCCTTAACACCACCCCCGACAGCATTGTGTTCACCAGCGGGGCCACCGAAGCCAATAATTTAGCCATCAAAGGAGTAGCGGCGGCCTACTACAGCCGAGGGCGCCATATCGTGACAGTGCAGACAGAACACCGGGCGGTGCTCGACCCCTGCCGTTACCTGGCAACCTTAGGATTTCGGGTAACAGAATTGCCGGTGCAACCCGATGGGCTCATTGATTTGGAACAGTTGGAAAAGTCCTTAACACCGGAGACCATTTTGGTATCAGTGATGGCCGCGAATAATGAAATCGGCGTGTTGCAACCCCTAGCGGCGATTGGGCGTTTGTGTCGCGAGCGGGGCATTCTATTTCACACAGATGCGGCCCAGGCCATCGGCAAAATTCCGTTGGATGTGCAGGCTCTACACGTTGACTTGCTCTCCCTGACGGCCCACAAAATCGGCGGACCCAAGGGCGTGGGGGCGCTCTACATCCGGCGGGACAACCCACGGGTGCAGCTAGTGCCGCAACTGCATGGCGGTGGGCAGGAACAGGATTTCCGGTCAGGAACGCTGGCGGTGCCCTTGATTGTGGGGCTAGGGGCGGCGGTGCAAATTGCCCTGGCGGAACGGGAGATGGAACAGGCTCGCCTGTTGGACCTGCGCACGTACCTGTGGCGGGAACTGGAGGCGCTGGGGGATGTGGCATTGAACGGAGCCTGGTCGCCGCGCTTGGCTGGGAACCTGAACGTGACATTTCTGGGCGTCAACGGGGCGGAATTGCACAAGCGCTTGCAACCGGTCGTGGCTGTGTCGGCGGGTTCAGCGTGCAGTACGGGGCGGCCTTCCCATGTGTTGCTGGCGCTAGGACGGTCACCGGCACAGGCGGCCAGCTCGGTGCGGTTTGGGCTGGGACGCTGGACAACCAAAGCTGAGATTGAACAAGTGGTGGCCCACTTCCAAACCCTGCTACCGGCGTTGCGCCAGAACCGTTACACTAGGGTGTGATAAGGGGAAGCCCACAGTGACGCTTTGGAAATACATCCTGCGCACCCGCAAGGTTTGGTTACTGGGCCTACTGATGCTGGTGGGCCTGCTGGGGGCTATAGGTGCGGAGCAAGGGCTGGCGGGTCAGGAGTTTGAGTGGCCCCTGGCTTTGTGGCCGTTGGGTTTCACGTTGATTCCGGCTGTGACTATTGTTTTGGCGCTGCTCCAAGGGCTAGGCTGGCTCCCGGATGGGATGCTGGGCTGGGTGGCGCCGCTGGGCATGGTGTACGGTCTGGTAGGTGTCGGATTGCTAGGCTGGCTAGGTTATCGGCGCTGGCGGCGGCTGTAGGGTCGCGCGTCTAGGGGATGAACACAGCAACACAACGCTGGCGACAAGCGGCATTGGCGGGCAGTCTCTGGACGGTGCTGGTCTTGCTGGTGCGGGCGCTAGGCGGGTTGCAATCTCTAGACTTGGCTAGCTACGACCTCTGGTTGCGGCAACGAGGAGGTGGCACCGCTGATGAACGGTTGCTGGTCATTACCGTCACCGATGAGGACTTGCTGCGGCTGGGGCGGGACCAGGTTGGCATTGACATTTGGCAAAAACTGCTGTTTCGGCTGGCGGAGATGCGGCCACGGGTCGTGGCGCTGGAATGGGCGCCCGAACCTGGGTTAACGGCTGCGCAATGGCAGTCCCAATTGCAGCGGCTACAGGCAGCTCATCTGCCAGTGGTGGTGGGGTGCCCGGCGGCTTGGCCCTCCCAGGGGGTTTTCCCGTTGCCGGTAGCTCGTATCGGTGTGCCTCAGGTCTCGAACGCTACGCTGCTGGTGGATGGTCCGGACCTGCGAGTGCGGCGTTACCCCTTGGGGGACGGCTTCCCGAAGGATGGAGCGGCCTGCCAACCCACCCATTCTCTAGGACTGCTGGTGGTCATCCATTCTCTCCATCTCCAGGGGACGACCGTGCGACTGGATGGCCAAACCCTGGTGCTGGGGCAGGGGAAATGGCCGCGTTGGTCGCCTAACAGCGGACCGTACCAGTGGAAATCAGGGCCAGGGTGGCAACTCCCCTTGGCCTATCGTCAGGAGGTGGGGGAGCGTTGGACGCTCTGGCAAGCGTTGCACGACTTGACCCCCGCTCAAGTGCAGGGACGGCTGGTGCTGATTGGCGCCGATTCCCGCGCGGATGGCCAACGGTTTCCCCGCCGCCCGGATGACCAAAAACAGCCGCCAATTGTGTTTCACGCCCAGGCGGTGGCCCAATTACTCGACCAGGCCGCCACCGGTCAACCGGCGGTGCAATTCTGGCCGGAACCCTGGGAATCCTTGTGGATTGTGCTGTGGGGCATTGCGGCAGTCGGGGCTGTCGGCTGGGGTCACCGGCGCTGGTGGTTGGGGTGTAGCGGCGCGGGGCTGATACTTTTAGCTTGGGCTGTCAGCCCCAACACCTGGATACCTCTGGCCGGGCCGCTGTTGGTCTGGGTGGGAATATGGGGGTTTGCGCTGACTAAGTTTGGCAGGCCGTCTCCCAAACTCGCTGCTCCCTCGCCTAAAAGCGATGATTCCACCCAACCCTTCCTACCGACGGGTCAAGCCTGGGAAGGGGTACAAATCGCCGGGCGCTATCTTTTGCAGCGGCACCTGGGGGGCGGCGGCATGGGGGATGTGTTTTTGGCGGAAGACCAGCACTTGCATAAACCGGTGGCCGTCAAAATCCTGACGCGCCTACCAACCGAAACCACCGCTAGCGCCTACATCACCCGGCGGTTCCAGCGGGAAATTCGGATAACAGCTCGCATCAGCAACATCCACATCGTCCAGGTCACCGACAGCGGTTTTGTGCAGGACCAGGTGCCCTTCTACGTGATGGAGTATCTCCAGGGGCAAAGTCTGGGCGCTCTGATTCGCCAGGAGGCCCCCCTGTCAGTGGAGCGCACCTTGTATATCCTGCTGCAGGTGTGTACCGGTCTAGCAGCGGCCCATAGTCAAAACATCGTCCACCGGGATTTGAAACCCGACAACATTTACCTGATCCAGGGTGCGTTGGGGGAAGAACTGGTGAAAATTCTCGACTTTGGCATCGCCCGCGTCATCGAAGAAAGCGAATTCCAGGTCACCCAGTTGACAGCAGTGGGCAGCTTTCTCGGGACCTATCGCTACGCCTCGCCGGAACAGTGCGACGGGCGGGCCCGCCTGGCCGACCAACGGGCCGATGTCTACAGCCTGGGACTTATCGCCTACGAAATGCTCACCGCTACCAACCCCTTTGGACTACCAGAGAACGCGCCGCGCCAGCAGTGGTTGCGATGTCATGTGCAAATGGCACCGATTCCCATTACCGAGCAGCCCTTCGGCCAACAGATTCCTCCCCGTTTGGCCCAGGTCATCATGACCTGTCTTGCCAAGCGCCCATCCCAACGCTATGCCGATGCCGGTCAGTTGAAACGGGCGTTACAGGAGGCAACCTAGCTGTTCACAGGCTAAAGGGGCAAATCTCGGTGAGTAAAGGATTTCGCCTGGGGGCCGCTGTAGGTGGCTACCACGTGTCCCTGACCCCAGAGCCGGTACTTGTAGGTCACCAGCCCCTCTAAACCCACAGGTCCCCGAGGCGGCAACCGCTGGGTGCTAATGCCGACTTCCGCCCCAAACCCGTAGCGAAATCCATCGGCAAACCGGGTTGAGCAGTTGTGATAGACGCCTGCCGCATCCACCTGGGCCATAAATTGGGCCGCCGCTTGCGGGTCGGTCGTGGCAATCGCCTCCGTGTGCCCTGACCCGTAGGTATTGATATGGGCAATCGCCTCCTCCAGCGAATCCACCACCCGAATCGCCAGGATCAAATCCAGGTACTCGGTGCGCCAGTCCTCTTCCGTCGCGGGGGCAACCGGGATGATCTGTTGCGTAGCGGCATCTCCTCGCAGTTTCACGCCCTTGGCCGTCAACGCTTCGGCGCAGGGAGGTAAAAACGCCGGCGCAATGTCCCGATGCACCAGCAGGGTTTCAATCGCGTTGCAGGCAGCGGGATATTGGGTTTTGCTGTCCACCGCCAGCGCGATTGCCTGGGGAATATCCACCTGCCGGTCCACGTACAAGTGGCAAATCCCCTCCGCATGGCCCAGCACAGGAATCCGGGAGTGCTCCTGGATGTAGCGCACAAAGGCGTTCGACCCGCGCGGGATCAGTAGGTTGACGTATTCATCGAGTTCGAGAAGTTGTTGAATTTCAGCGCGTGTGGTGAGCAGTTGAACCGCCGTGGGGGGCACCTGAGTTTGTTGTAACCCCTCCTGAATCGCCTGCACCAATACCTGACAAGATTCAGTCGCTTCTTGCCCGCCCTTGAGAATCACCGCATTTCCCGACTTGAGGGCCAGCGCCGAAATCTGGATCACTGCTTCAGGCCGCGCTTCAAACACCACACCCAGCACACCCAGCGGGCACGTCACCCGTTCCAGAATCAACCCTTCATCCAACTCCCGGTGCAATTGCCGTTGACCGACGGGGTCTGGCAGGTGCATCACATCCTGCACACCCTTGATATTGCTGGCCAACTTGTCAGCAGACAGTTTCAGCCGCTGGAGCAGAGCCGCCGGCAACCCTGCTTGTTGGGAGCGCTCCATATCCGCCTGGTTGGCCTGGAGGATGGCGGCTTGGTGGGCCTCCAGGGATTGAATGACCGCCGCTAAAGCCTGATTTTTAGCCGCCGTATCCAAGGTCGCCAACCGCTGCGCTGCCTGGCGGGCCTGCTGGGCAATCTGGAGTAACTCGGGCGTCACCATCGGTTGTTCTCTCCCATTTGGGGTTATTGTAGCAGTCGTTCAAGGCCTTTCCGGTGCAGGGAACTACATTAAACTGCTCTGGTTACCGACGAAGGCTGGTGCAGGGCTGCTGGTAAGCAGGTTAGGATGGTCAGAGCGATTGCGGTTGCCTGGAATACTAGCAAACCACTTTCGTCTTCAGGAAAAACTTAAGGAGTGACGAGCATCAGTAACCTAGCAATAGAACGACAAGGGTTGAAACAACTCAGCAACCAGCAAAGTGAATCACCGTCAAGCAGGTCTGTTGATTTGAGCAAGGGGTCGGGTTCGTGGGCACAGCGATAGAGCAGGACATCGCGTTGAGTTGGATGAATCACCCAAATCAGCTGAACGCCCATTTCCACCGCCAACAACCGGTCGGTAACGCTTGTAACCCCTGGAAAAAAACATCGCGGGAGAGCGCCGTGCTATAGCTAAGCGATCTCTGCTTGTCATATCTTGGGGTTGCAGGGCGTAACCCCGCCCTAGGTTTTTCTATAGCTAAGCTGCTTTAGTTTGTTAGAAAGAGGAGAGAAAACCCAAAGGCGGGGCCGTGCTCTGGGACTCAAGGGCTGACAACCATAGATGGCTTGGCTATAGCATTGCCCTGACAAACTGAAGCGGCTCAGCTATAGAGTCCAAAACCAGGCCCAATACTAGAGCGGCTGACAGTGGCGCTATACCAGTGCCTGTCCTTCAGCAAATGCATGAGTTTTGAGGCGGGGGTCACTTCCAGAGCAACCAGCATCAAGGGTTCTGCTTGAGATTCTTGAGATTAGAGACTCACGGTTCCCAGACCGCGAAACATTAACCAGGACAGGAAAAAGTCCGAGATAAAAATTGCCAGCAATCCTGTAACGACCGACGCCGTAGTGGATTGACCCACGCCTTTTGCGCCACCGGTTGTCGTCAACCCCCAACCACAACCAATTGTCGCCACCAACATCCCAAAAACGGCAGCTTTGATTAAGGCTTTCACCAAGTCTTGCGCTTCCATGAACTGTTCCACCGAATCCAAGAATTGGCGGATGCTTAAGTCGTACATCCAGTGGCCGATCAACAACCCGCCAGCGATGCCGACCACAAACCCCACCACCGTCAACAAGGGCACCATCAGGACGCAAGCCAGCACTCGGGGTACTACCAGGTAGTCCACCGGGTCGGTTTTCAGCATGTACAGAGCGTCAATCTGCTCGGTAACCCGCATCGTGCCCAACTCGGCGGCAAAGGCCGACCCGACGCGCCCTGTGACAATCACGGCGGTTAGCACCGGAGCCAGTTCCCGCACCAAGGCCAGGGCTAACACGCCCCCAACTAAATCCCCCGAACCAAACCGGATAAATTCCCGCGCCACCTGGATTGTAAACACCATGCCCACAAACAACCCTGTGAGCACCACCACCAGCAAAGACTCTGGCCCGACCACGTTCAACTGCGCCACCAAGTTCCGCCGGTGAAGACGCCCCCGCACCAGATGCACAATCACCTGTCCCCACAACAGCAACGTGCTGCCAAACCGCTGTGCCCAGATCATGGCGGTGCTTCAGGATGACGATTCCCATTCTAGGGAGACAGAGTTGAACCTTGGCGGCTCGGCGTGCGTAGGTAGAATGGGGGTGTGTCGCACAGCTTGAGTATGGGCAGGCAAGGATGGAACTGGCTGGCGTGGACGGCGCTGCTGCTGTGGAGTTGGCTGGCGCTGACCTTACCGGCATGGGCAAAACCACCCCGCTATGTGCAAGCCCGTCTGCTCAGCGACGTGCAGGTAGTGCAACCAGGCCGACCATTTTGGGTGGGGTTGCAGCTTGACGTCACACCAGGTTGGTACGTCTATTGGCAAAATCCGGGGGATTCGGGCGACCGAGTGCGGGTGGATTGGCAACTGCCGCCGGGCGTGACGGTTGGAGAATGGCTATGGCCCTACCCGCAACGGATTCCGGCGGGTCCGCTGGTGAATTTCGGCTATAGGAACACAGTGACGTTACTGGCTCAAGTCAGGCCGCCGGCGACGCTCCCCACCGGTCGGACGCTGGATTTACGGGCTGAGGCCAGTTGGCTGGTTTGCAAAACCGACTGTGTGCCCGAGGCCACGACCTTATCTCTGTCGCTTCCGGTGGGTCCGCAGGCAGTGACCAACCCTGAAGTGATGACCCACTTTGCCCAGGTGCGGCAAACCCACCCCCAACCAGCGCCTTGGCCAGTAGGTTATACCCTGACGTCCGAGACCCTCACCCTGAGCTGGCCCGAAGGACGGGTGCAACAAGCAGTCTTTTTCCCCCTGACGGATGGGGTGATCACCAATGCAGCGCCCCAGACCCTACATGCGTCGGCGCGGCAAAGTGAACTGGTTTTACAACGGGGCTACCTGGATACGGTCAGCACGGTAGATGGCGTGCTGGTGGTGACCACCTCCCGGGGCACGCGGGCCTATCAAATCCAGGCCACGCCGATGGCTAGGCCAGAGAGCCGGGCTGTCCACTGGTGGCACCTGGTGGGCCTGGCGTTTTGGGGCGGTCTCCTGTTGAATGTCATGCCCTGCGTGTTGCCCATCCTCTCCCTCAAGACGCTGCACCTGGTGGAAAAGGTGCGGCAATCGCCAAGTCAAGTGCGCGCGAGTGGACTGGTGTACGGCGCGGGCGTGCTGGTGAGTTTTTGGCTGCTGGCGGGCGGATTGCTGGTCCTGCGGGCGCTGGGGGAACAACTGGGCTGGGGCTTTCAGTTGCAGTCGCCGGCGATGGTGCTGGTGTTGATGTACGTCCTGTTTGGGGTGGCGCTGAATCTCTCGGGCGTGTTTACGGTCGGCTCGCGCTGGGTGGGGGTCGGTCAGTCGTTGACGGAAAAACCGGGATACGTAGGCGAGTTTTTTAGCGGCCTGCTGGCGGCGGTGGCGGCGACGCCCTGTACGGCTCCGTTTATGGCAACAGCAATTGGCACAGCCTTGACCCTACCGCCCGTGGCGGCCCTAAGCGTGTTCACTGGTTTGGGCGCCGGATTTGCCCTGCCCTACGTGCTGTTGTGTTTCGTCCCAGCCTGGCGACGGTGGTTGCCCCGCCCAGGTAACTGGATGCACACGCTGCAACAACTGCTGGCGTTTCCTTTATACGCAGCGGCAGCTTGGCTGCTGTGGGTTTTGACGCTGCAAACGGGGACGGATGGCCTGGCGGTGGGGTTAACGGGTCTGCTGCTCCTTGGCCTTGCCGCCTGGTTCTACGGTCGGGGGCAATCGCAGACCCGCTGGCATCGCTGGGGAAGGTTTGGTGCGCTGGTGCTTGTTGCTTTCTGTTTGACCTTGCCGGGTTGGTTGCCCAGTGCCACACCCGTTGCGACGCCAACCCAAACGGTAGCCCCTTCAGAACCGCTTTGGGAACCCTTTACGCCCGCTCGTCTGGAGGAATTGCGTCGCCAGGGACAACCGGTGTTTGTGAACTGCACGGCGGCCTGGTGCGTCAGTTGCCAGGTCAACGAGCGGTTGGTGTTCGGTCAACCGGAGGTGCAGCAGGCGTTTCGCCAGCGGGGCGTTCGGATGCTCAAGGCGGACTGGACGCGGCGGAATCCCGAAATCACCCAGCTCCTGCAGCAGTTTGGCCGCAGCGGAGTGCCCCTGTACGTCCTGTATCCGGGGAAAAACCAGGCGCCGGTGGTGTGGCCCAGTCGCCTGAATGCAGCGCAAGTCAAAGCCTTGTTGTCGTCGCAGATAGGAGGTTAACCATGCCTTGGAGGTTACCAGCGGCCCTTGTTGTCACCGGAGTCATGGTCACGACTGTGGCGGTCAGCACCCAGGCGGCGGTACGGGTGGGTCAACCGGCTCCCGATTTTACCGCTAGAACCAGTACTGGTAAGACGGTGCGCCTTAGCGACTACCGCGGCAGGATAGTGGTGCTGGAGTGGACCAACCACGAATGCCCGTTCGTGGTCAAGCACTACAAGTCGGGCAACATGCAGAAGCTCCAGCAGGAGGCCAAAGCCAAAGGGGTGGTCTGGCTTTCCATCGTGTCGTCCGCACCGGGACAACAGGGGTTTGTGACGGCGGAGCAGGCCAACGCTATCGTCAAAGAGCAAAAGGCAAGCCCCACGGCAGTTTTACTCGATCCGGATGGCACCATTGGTCGGCTCTACGGCGCCCGCACGACCCCCCACATGTTTGTGATTGACAAGGCGGGTATTTTGCAGTACATGGGGGCAATTGATGACGCACCGGCTCTCAATCAGGACCCCACCACCGCCAACAACTACGTCCGGGCTGCTATGCAACAACTGATGGCGGGACAAAAAGTCGCCATTCCTACAACCCAGCCCTACGGTTGCTCCGTCAAGTACAAGCAGTAATTTCACACCCCATCCCGCCGCCGTTGCAGCAAGGGCAGGGCTACAAGCATGGCGCCAATGAGCAGGCCCAAATTCCGCCAGCTTTTTGCCACATCGGCGTTAAAGAGCGGCCCGTGGTCTTTCCTAAAGGTACTCAGCACCCCCTCAGCTTCGTTAATGGCCCGACTGCGGGCCTCTTGCCAAACTTTGTACTCGTCTTGCCAGGCCGTCATGGCCTTTTCGTAAGCCTTCATCTTATCCTGATACTCCTGTAACCTGTCACGAAACTCGGCCAACGCTCCTGGAGTTTCGGGGATCTCGCCGAGGTCTGCGGGTTTCTGGGGCTGAACCGGCTCCGGCTGGTCCACCGCCACGTTGTAATACTTGCGGATCCCGGGAAAGTCACACTGGCGGAAGACGTTGGGCCCTTTGCAGGCGCACTGACTCAGCTCTGCATCGGTTAATTTCTTATCGGTCTGCCAGCAAGGGTCCTGCATCAGGTCGCGCCCCATACCCGACAAGCTCACTAGCGCCTCGTAGGGCCAGCGAATCACAGAAAGGTGGGATAGGAAACGGGCCGCACCATCCATCGTACTCACCGGCTGGATGCCCCCGCTGAAGATAATCATGGGCACCAAAAACAGGATACTCAGCAGCGGCGCCATGTTTTGGTTGGGGGCCAGGGCCGACACCAGCAGCCCCATCACCATGCCGCCAAAGGTCGCCAGTGCCAGGGTGAGATACATTTGCCCCACCACGTCCCAACCGCCAGGAATGTTAACCGCCAGCTTTTTCACCAGCAAAAACATCGCCCCCTGATAAGCGGCGAAGAGCAACGCTAGGACCACCTTGGACGCTAGGTAGGGCAACAGCTTCAGGCCCACCATCCGCTCGCGCCGGTAGACTTCCACCTCCTTGACCAGCTCCCGCATGGTCGTCAGTTCCCCGAGCAGCACGGCAATCAGGGCGCTGACAAACAGCATGGTCATGGCCTGGGCAGCATTGCCCGTGTCGGTTTGGAACACATCCGGCTTCCAGGCGACAAAGTCCAACAGGCCTAGCAGGATGGGAGTGAGCAGAATCAGGGCAAAGCTCCCCACATCCTGTTGCAACAGGGCGATATTGCGGCGCAGCAAGATCCAAAACTGTTGCCAGGGAGAAACCCGCGTGCTGACGTGGGGCGGTTTAGGCGCCTGGAGACGTACGCCTCCATTGGTGACGGGCTGGGTCAACGTCTGGAGCGACTGCTGCCGTTCCAGGACGTACTTGCGGTACTGCGCTGAGGCTAAATAGGTCTCCTGCAATTGCACCGCCGTTGGCGCCTTGGGGTTTTTCTCCGGGTCCAACGCCCGGTAAATCCCGGTAATGTCCCGAATCTGAAAGGGGGCCAGCGCCTCGGCAAAGTGTTCCAGGAAATAGGGCACCAGTTCCCCTGGCGGTCCAAAGTAGGCCAGCCGCCCCCCTTCGGCCATGTAGACCACCAGGTCGCACAGGCTCACGTTTTGGGTGGCGTGGGTAATCAGCAGAATCGTCCGCCCCTGGTCGGCCAACTGGCGCAGCAACTCCATCAGGTCTGTTTCTGTGCCAGGGTCTAATCCTGACGTGGCCTCGTCCAGGAAAAACAGGCTGGGTTTGGTGAGCAGTTCCACGCCGATGCACACCCGCCGCTGTTGCCCGCCGCTGAGGTTTTTCACGGGTACGTCCCGCCGCTGGGTCAGGCCCAATTCCGCCAAGACTTCGTTGATCCGCTGCTGGCGCTCCGCTGGGGTGGTATCGGCTGGCATCCGCAACTGGGCGGCAAAATCCAACGACTGGGCCACCGTTAGTTCTTCGTGGATGATGTTTTTCTGGGGCACGTAGCCGATTTCGTTATGGTAGGCGTCGAAGTGGCGGTACAAGTCCACCCCGTTGACCAGCACCATCCCCCCGGTCGCTGGGCGTAGGCCGTTGAGGGCATCCAGCAGCGTGGATTTACCCGACCCCGATGGCCCCAAAATCGCCACAAACTCGCGGGGCTTGATAGACAGCGACACCCGGTCGAGAATCCTGGCCCCTGATTTGACGACCTTGGTGAGGTTCACGGCATCGAGCCGCAGGTTGCCCACCTCATTGGTCTGCACCAAGGTTTCGTCAATGTTGAGCACCAGCACGTGGGAGCCGATGCGAATGGTGTCGCCGGTGCGCAGGACAAAGGGCTGGGTGATAGGTTTGCCGTTGACGTAGGTGCCGTTGGTGGACCCCAGGTCGGTCAGCACGAACGAACCGTCATGGCGCTCGACACGGGCGTGAAAACGGGAAACGGTGGGGTGATGGATCACCAGGTTGTTGCTGGGGTCGCGGCCAATGGTCAGTACCTGTCGCCCTCGCAGGTCTAAAATGGCAGGTTGATTGTCCGTCGGCGTCAAGGGCGGCTCGGTCATCACCACCGTTTGGTGGGGGTCATCGCCTGGGTTTTGCCAGGTGGCCGGTTGGTCAGAGGTCAACACCTGGTAGGTCAAGGTCACCCGATTGCCGATGGTCAGGACATCCCCAGAGCGCAGGTGATGGCGCTGCACCCGTTGCCCGTTGTGGAACAAGCCGTTGCTGCTGTCTAGGTCAATAATTTCGTAGTTGCCATCGGGCTGGCGCTCCAGACGCGCGTGCCGACCCGAAACCACGGACTCCTCAATGACAATGTCGCAGGCGGGATGCCGTCCCAGTAGGATGCGCTCTGCCACCAGCGGCACCTTGCGCGTTCCCTGGGGGGTTGTGATCTCCAAGAGGGCTAGACCGGTCGAAGCAAGACTGTCAGGCGAAGACGGCATGGGCGTCACGCAAGCTGCAAAAAGGGTTCAAGTTCTCCCCCGCACTGCTACCTAAGGTACACCATCAGCTCAGTGTGCGCAAAGCCCCTTCAGTCGCCCCGCGCCGCTGCGGCCACGACCGCCACCGCATCCTGGGCCAGGGTTGCCAGGAAAGGTTCAGCCTCAGGGCCATCCAGCCGGTGCAACGCCTGAGCTACCCGCAAGCGCACTTGCCAGTCAGCGTGATGCACCAAAGCGCCCAACTCCGGCACTGCGCGCGTATCCCCCAAATCCGCCAGCGCCCCAATCGCCGCCAACTGGAGTAACGCGTTCTCCGAAGCCAACGCCTCGAGAAGGAGCGGGTAAGCCCGCGCATCACCCAAAACGCCCAACCCAGCGACGACGCTGAATTTCACCAGCCACTCCGGACTTTCGCGATAAGCCCGCTCCAAATCCTCATAGGCTTCCGGGAGTCCCAACCCCGCCAGGGCATCGGCTGCTGCTGCCTGCACATCCGGTTCCGTGTCCCCGTACAGGCGCTCTCGCAACAGCGGCAACAACTCCTGCTTTTGTTCCAGCGACAGACCGCTCATGTTACCCAACTGACTCACCGCGGCATAACGCACTCGGGCATTGCGGTCTGTTATTGCTTCTTTAAGGAGAGTCATCGCTACCGTTGGTGGCAGATGTCGGCATTGTTCTACGCCTTGCAACCGCCGTCCCCAATCCGCGTCCTGGAGCAGCGCCCGGACGTGTTCAGGTGCGGACATAAGTGCCCCTCTGCATTAGCCCGCGCAATTGCTGCATTTCCTCCACCAGGCGCAATAAAACTTTAGTTTGCTGGTCTAACTGGGATTGCAACCGTTCCATCCGGGTTTCTAAATTAGCCAGGCGGTTTTCCTGGGACTCCCCTTGGGCATCCAATTCCGTCAGGCGGGACACAATCTCTCGTTGCACCAATCCTTCAATCCCCTGGATCAACAGGGTTTCGATATTGATCAGCTTGTTGGTCAGGGTTTGCAGTTCCGTGGCTCCCGTTAGCGGCTGGCGCACCGGCATTTCACCCGTCAGAGCCTTTTTAATCTGTCGCCGCAGGTCCTCGGGTTGGAACGGTTTTTCCAAAAATTCAAACCCTTCAAACGGCTGGGGGATTTTGCTGGCCACCTCGTCGGGCAACCCCGACATCATGATCACGGGAATGTGTCGCAACGCCTCGTCACTGCGCAGAAGCTGCAACGTGGCGTAGCCATCCAACTCCGGCATGACAAAATCCAGTAGGATGACATCCGGTCGCAATTCCTTAGCCAAACGTAACCCTTCCCGCCCGTTGCGAGCCTCAATCACCTGGTACTGGTCTTGCAACAGGTCCACCACCATCTTGCGAATCATAATGCTGTCGTCAATGACCAGCACCCGCTGCATTTTCCCGGTCATGGCTGTTGTGCCCACTCGTTGTCTGTATTATAACTGGGCTGGTTCGGGCAAACGCGAAAGCCCAAGCGCCAGCAGCGTTGCCATCCCTGCTAGCAGCCACCACAGGCTATCGACCCAAGCCGGCGGCAAATCCAAAAACCAGCCTCCCACCGGCGGCCCTAGCAAATACCCCACCGACCAGCACAGGGAATTCACCGCCAGATAAGTGCCTCGAAACGCCAAGGGCGCCCATGCCGCTACCCAGGTGGAAGCCGTCGGCAAATAAGCCGCCGTTGCGACCGCCAGCAGGACGAGTCCCCAGGCTGCTGACCCGTGCCACCCAATCACCGCGAATCCCGCCGCCCACAACAGCGCCGATAACCGGAGCGTGCCGACCAAGCCGAGCGGTCGAGATAAACGCACCACCGGCATTTGCACCGCTGCCGTCACTAGCACAAACGCCGTGAAAAAAGTGGCGATTTCCAGGTTGGATAAGCGCTGTTCCCCGGCGAAATTCTTGAGATACAGGGGCAAGGCACTGTTGGTTTGGGCCAGGAAAAACGTAAACGTCACGTTGATCAAGGCATAGAATTGCAGCGCGCGGTCCTGCCGCAAGATAGCTCCCAAGCGCCCCAGCGAAGCCATTGTCTTGCGCGGCGGCTCGTGAAATCCCCAGCCAATGATTATCCCAAACAGGGCAAACGTCGCCCCATCAATCACAAACAACCAGCGGTAGAACGCTTCCACCAGGAACCCGCCTAGCGCCACGCCTAGTCCCAGTCCGACGGCATCGGCCAAACGGGTCAGCGCATAGGCACTCTGTCGCTGTTCCGGCGTGGTCAAATCGGCAACCGCAGCTTCATTGGCCGGCCAGTACAACCCCACCCCCAGCCCCAGAATCAAATTCCCCACCGTAAACCAGCCAAAGTCACTGGCTGCCGCCAGCACGGCACACCCCACCGCCGAGATAATAGCCGCCGCCACCAACACAGGTTTGCGCCCCAGGGTATCACTGCCCCAACCGCCGGCAAGGCGTCCTGCGATTCCACTCAGCGCCGTCGCGCCCAAACCCAAGCCCACCTCGGTCGCGCTCAAGCCCACCCGGTTGACAAAGACAATCGGCGCATAAAACAGCGTGAAACCGCTCCCCCATTGCGACAGGAAGCGGCCCACAAACAAAACCCAGATTTGGGGAGCGAGCACCTTAGAAGCCCGCCCCTGGTTTGAAGCTCGGCACCACCAGGGAATCGTCCTGCTTGGTCAAGCGATTGTACAGCTTTTCCGTGTTGGGGAAATTGGCCGCTGGCAGCGTGGGGAACCGCCGGTAGGGCACCGTATCTTCCCCAAACACTTCGGCGTATTCGGTACTCCCCACCAGCGCCTCGATAAACGCCTTGAGTCCTTGGGTCGCCAGGATTTGGTTATAGCGGCGAATCTCCTGCTGGTCGCGGGGCGCCCGGCCCAGGAAATGCTTGGTGCCCAGTTCGATCACCTTGGTATTGGGGTAGGGCGTGTAGAACTCCCGCATGTACAACTCCGACTGCCCCAACCCGATGATGAACTCGCGCACCGTGATTTCCCCGTTGGCCAACCGGCTTTCGAGGCCGCTGAACTCGTTGCCCACCACGTAGGGTTCGATGTCCCGCTCGAAAATCTGCCGGTAGGCTGCTCGGATCACCTGCTCTACCTGCACCTTGTCCGCCAGGCTGGTGAGCTTGAACACCTTGGTTTGCTCCCGTTTCTTGCTTACCCCCTGGTTGATGCGGAAGGCGATATCCGGTTCTGTGCGCAGGTTGGTCGGCGTCCCTAGTTCCACAAAGCGCGGCGTTTCCTCCGGCATCACCGTCACACCGCGTTCGCCAATCGCCCCTGGCCGTAACGACCGCAGTGCAAATCCCTGAGGCGTTAGATACCGCTCGTAGGGCACCGTGTCCTCCCCAAACACCTCGTTGTACTCGGGGCTGTCGATCAGGGCGTCAATCAACCCATAAAACCCCTGCTTGTAGCAGATGTCGTAGTAGCGGTTCAGCTCTTGCCGTCCGTAGGTAGGCCGCCCCAGCAACCGCCGGTGGATATACTCAATGGCTTTGCACACGTACAACCGGCTCCAGTACATATCCCGGAACACATCTGAGCGGGCCAACTGGCGGATAAACTCCCGCACCGAAATTTCCCCGTTTTCCAGCTTGATTTCCGCCAGCTTTTGTCGTTGCCCCTCGTAGACCATCCGGCCAAACACCTGCAAGTAGGCCGCCCGGATCACCGCCTGGGTGGACACTTCGCTAAAGCGCACGCTGGATTGGGTGCCTGAGGCCCGGTTGCCCACGCGGGGTGTTTGCGTCAGCTTGAAAATCTTGGGACCAGACGCGCCGTTGGTCTCCGGTCGCGCCTCCGGATTCCCCACCTGGTTGGTGATCCCCGGCCCGTTGCGAATCAAAATCCGCCGTACATCCTTGCCGATGGGAGCCGGCGCCGCCTTGGGATTCACCGTGTCTTTGGGGAAGATGGCGCCAAATTGGATCTCCAGCGGGTCGTTGCCCACGCCATAGGGATGGCGGTCGGGTAAAGGCCGGTCATAGCTCGCAAACAGGGTCACAAACTGGGGCACTTTGCGGAACGGCGCGCTGTAGTTAAACAGGTCGATTTGCGCGCCCCAGTTGCGGCACTCCTGCGCTTCGATGCCCAGGCCCCGCAGGTAAGGCACCGTCTCTTCACCAAAGTAATCCCCGTACTCCCGCGAATCCACCAGGGCGTCCACCAGGCCGTTAATGCCCTTTTCCGAGATGATGCTGAAGTAACGGCTAAATTCTTCCCGCGAACTAATCCCCCGCCCCAAGAAATGCCGGAACGCCAGCTCTACCACCCGGCTATTGACAAACGGTTGCACAAACTCCTTGTAATACAGCGGTGATTTCCCCAGGCGACGGATGAATTCCTTCATGGAGATTTCCCCGTTTTTCACCTTCGATTCCAGGTCAGAAATCCCCAAGCTGTAGCCCTTGACAATATCCCGCTCAAACACCTGCCGGTAGGCCGCCCGGATGACCGCTTGTTTTTCCGCTTCCGACAAGCCTGGCTTCATGGCATAACGGGGTCGTCCCGCCGTCGCCAGGTAGTACACCTGGGGTAATTCCAACCCTTGCAAATCGGGGGATGTGCGTTGCCGCAACTTGTTCGACGGAGCTGGCGCGATAAATTCCTGAATCACCACATCAAAGTAACTTCCCACCAGCGTTTGAATCTCGGGATTCTTGGGGAAATAGCCCACCGCCGCCCGTTTCATTTCCCGGAGCGCGACCACCGTAGCCGCCGTCGAACAGGCCCGTTCAATAATCTCTCGCAAGCCTCGCACATTCACCGTCAAGATGTTGGGGTCGCCTGCCACCAGGGCATAGGTGATATAGCGCAAAAACCAGCTCAAATCCCGCAGCGATTTCCGCATGTTATCGGCGCCGTAGCGGGAGATATTGATGGGTTGAAAGCCCGGTGGAATTTCGGTTCCAGTAGCGCTAAAGATATTGCGAATCCCTTCAAAAAATCCCCCTTGACTTTCTACATAAAAGGCCGTGCCCAGCTTCATCGCTTCTTTCATATCCATTTCATCTGCGGGTGCTGCCGGTTTTTCCAGGTAGGCCATTGGCGAGCCCCCCACAAAAATCCGGTTAGCTGCCCGCGAGACAATGATTTCCGAATTTGCCGTCAGCACCGCTGCGACATCCAGCCGTTGTTGCCCAGACGCGAAGTAGGTTTCCAGTTCTTGGAGTTCCGTCGGACTCAGGAAACGGTCCTCTTGTTCGGCTTGGGCAATCGTTTCCACCCCCACCGTGCGGAAAAGCTGGGGTTGCACCACAGGACTCCCGCCACTGGCCTTGACTGTCATGACACGGCTCCTATCACACGTTTGCTATTCCCCTGCGATCTTACCGAGCCGTGTCACTCACCTGAGAACCCGGTAACGGTTTGTTACAAAGCGTCCATCATCCCATGGGCCAACGCCAGGAGCAAGATGCCTAACAGCGCCCAGAACATGCCGCTGACCACCGCTCCAAATCGCGGGTAGCTATGCACGGTCCGGTTGGGCAACCGCAGGTGAATTAAATCCAGGTGCGACATCAACCCCCGGCGAAACCAACCCAGCACTTCGCCGCTTTGGCCAATGATGCCCTTGACTTGGTTCGCTCCGAATAGCCAGTTCCCCACTGCTCCAAACCGTGAGGCGTAGCGGAGAAAGATAAGACCCGTGCGGTCTTGGAGCTGCATATCCGACCCCCAGATGTAACCGCTGTCACCGCGCCCGATGATTTGCCCTTGTAACCGCGCCGGTTTCCCCCGCAGCGGGCTGGCGTAGGGGTCTGACATCAAAGTGAGCACATCCATTGCTGGCGCCCGGTGAAACGCCGGATACCTCACGCCCGTTTGGATCAACACACTCAGGCCATAGGCCACCAGCACCCAGCCAGCGGTCCATACAGCCACCCCAAACGGGTCCAATCCCACTGAGAGACCCATGACTACGCCAGCCACGAGCCCCAATCCGGTTGCCAGCGCTGGCAAAGCGTACAAGAACACATCCAGGACAAATCCCCCGTACAACCGGCCCTTATCCAGCGACCGTCCTTCTTGGATAATGCTCACCATGTCAAATGCTGGTCGTTGCCCCAGGGCTTCCGCATAGCGCCACAAGGCCCGCACCCGTTTCCCCGTTAACGGATGGGTCGAGTTCAACTCCAGCCACTTGGCCCAGGGGTTAAACAAATCCCACAAAAACACCTGGTTGACCGCTGCCGTGCCTGCCGTGGCGTAAAGGGTACCGGTCGTGAAAGCTGCCTTCGGGTCAAAAATTCCCAGCGCTCGTGTGCCTTCCAGGACTCGGCTCGGTTGTTCTGATTTTTGGCTTTGGTCCACAATCCCATAAGCAATTTTCACCAGGGCTTGCGACAGCGCGTTCGGATTGCGGGTCACTTCCGCAGCAAAGTGGTCGGCAAAATACTCCCGCACCCGCGACAAGTACAACACAAGATATGTCCCAATGACGTAGAACACATAGGCTACTATCGCTGCTTGCGCCACCCAGGCCGGTTTATCGTTGTCCCTGCGGCCACTCTCCCGCAGGAAGACATAGATCAGATAGCAAATTTGCACCAGGGTATAGGCCAGCGTCATGACGGCAAAATCCCAATGCACCACATGGCCCAATTCGTGGGCATAGACCGCCGCTGCTTCCTCATCGTTTAGATAGGTAAACAACCCTTCGCTCACCACAATGCGCGCCGTATTGGGAAACGAGCCATAGGTAAATGCCGTTGGGTTTTGGTCGGGAATCAGTCCCAATTTGGGTATCCGTAAACCTCGTTCAGCGCAGACTTGCCGAATCATACGCGCCGTCGTACGGCTTTTGCGTTCAATTTCCACCAGCGACACCCAGCGGGTTTTGTACAGGCCCTGCTGCATCCAGTCCATCGAAAAAGGCGCCAGCAAGAACACCAGTCCATTCACCAAAACCGTGATAACAATTGATGCCAGTAACCCCAGCTCCGGATGGCTGCTGTCCACGATGAGCACAACCGCCAGGCTCAGAACCAAGACCATCCCGGCCAACAAGCTCAAAGTGACTGTGGACGCCAGGCTTAACGAACCGCTCCCCGCCGCCAAAGGTAAGGGATTCCGCGCTGTCATGGTAGTGGATTCCTTCTGTGCCCCGACGCCCCCATTATAAACATCCGTTTGGGCGGCACAGATTAACGAGAGATTAAGCGTTTAAGACTGGGCGACCAAGGCGGCTATCGAGACCTTGGTAGCTGGGGCGGTAGTCTTATTCCTGTAATGGTTAAAATAGGTGTAGTTGGATTTAGGTGAAACCATGAGTACAATTACTTGCCCCCGTTGTCAGTCTCAAAATATTGTGAAGTACGGTCATATCCACAATGGAAAACAGCGTTATATCTGCTATGACTGCCATCGGCAATTTACGCCTGAAGCTAGGAAGAAATACATTTCTCAAGCCCAAAGGCAACTGGTCGATAAAATGTTGCTAGAGCGACTCTCAATTGCTGCTATCTCACGGGTGACTGGCATTTCACAATCTTGGCTGTATAAATACATCAGAAATGATGGATATTCAGCTCGGCGACGATGAAGAGATAGAGCTGGAATGCGACGATATATAGTCGTTTTGCAGCTCGAAAAAGCATCTCCAACAGCTCTGGCTGGTTCTATAGCTAAAAACAGTCAGTTTATCTCAGATAGACAGGAACTAGGGCTAGCAGCTCAGGGATTTCAGCCGTCACCCATGTCAAACATTAGCTATAGAGAGAAAGACACGGATGATTATAGAAGCGTAGAGACGGCAAAAAAGTTATGGGAGAGAGTGCCGCTTATTTGGCGAAAACGGGCAAAATTTTATACTGATTCATGGTCAGTTTATCGGAGAATGATTCCGAGAACTCAACATGCAGCTAGTGCCAAAGGAATTGGTGGTAGGACATCCTTTGTTGAGCGCTTCAACAACACGCTTCGACAGCAAGTGAGTCGCTTGACTAGGAAAACTCTATCCTTTCCTAAAAACTGGGATTGTATTCAACTTCATCCACCACTATAATGCATCATTACTTACGTAGCGCTACCCACCAGATTTGAATCCGATAGAACATGTGTGGTATCGGATTAAGCAAAAGGTGCGTAAGTTAAAGGTGAGTGCAATCGAAAATCTGCAATCTTTGGTCAATGAAACTATCCATAGCTTATGTCAAGCTTTGTGATTTTAGCTATAGTACTAGCCGTTGCCCCGCTTGCTCACGTCCCTCCTGAAGATTGAACGTAATCCACACCATATCTCTTCGGTCCAGTGCATAGCTTGTCACTAGACTTCCCGACCGACAGGCGGACCCAGATCAACTTCATCATGCCGATTTTTCAGAGATTACACCCGCTAGTAGCTCCGCTAAGGTCCAATCCGATTGGACTAAGGGTGTGACCACCAAAGAACCATCCGCCACCCGCATCTCTGCAGGCAGCTGCAGCTTCGGGAATCCACAGGGCTAGACCATGGCCCCAGCGTTGAACTTTTACACACACCTTATGGCTCTCAAACGTCTCTGCGGCAAGGAGACCTCGACCTGGTCAATGCGACAAATCGCTATAGCTTTGGTAAGCCCGTTGCAGTTCCTGGCGCAAGTCTTGGGCCAACCAGGCCGGTTCGAGCACCTGCGCATTGGCCCCGTATTGCAATAACCGTTGGCGAAACCAAAACAGGCAATCCACTGTGGCGTTGATTTCGACATATTGACCGTCCGGGTCCTGATAAACCACTTGCTCATAGGCACGCCGGGGTTGGTAGCGGGCCAGTTCTCCCTTTAGGCAATAGCGTACGGTAAGGGTGGGAAAATTGGGCCGTTGCCAGGGGGTACCGGACGCTGGACCCACGTAAACAATCCGGTCCACCCGCAAGGTGAAGTTCTCCTCGACGCTAGGGGAAGGCAAGCGCCGCTGGAGAAAAATAGGTGGCGTCGGCACCCACGTAAACAAGTACAAAACTCCATTGTGCAGCCGTAGCTCCGAACAATCACAGTCCCAAAGACGCTCATCCCCCTGGAGCGGGCGATAGGCAATCGCAAAGCGCCGCCGCTGGTGGATCCGTTCTTCCAATTGCTGCCGGATGGCTTGGTAGCGGGCTTCGCTGTAGTCCACCGGGGGGCTGAAATCAGTCTTCAGAGCTGGGGGAAAGTCTTCTGGACGCAAACGCCCAACCTGCAGAACGTGATGCGCCTCCCGAGAAAACCCTAGGGTTTCCAGTAGGTAAGCCCCCAACGCCAAAGCCTGCCGCTGCTCTGCCGACAGCAGCACCGGAAACGCTGAAGCTACCAGCTCGTAAGGCCGATGCGGGCCACTGCGAATCTGGAACCCGCAATCGCGCAGCTTCCGGATTGCTCGCACAATTTTTTGCTCCAGGTCGCCCGTTGATTGGCCATGACCCGCCAGGAAATCCCCCAGAGCAACCACCAGCTCTTGCCGCCGCCGGGGCTTTTCGGCCAGTAGCCGCAGGAGTTCGAGAATAAACTTTAGCGAATTGTAGTTATTGTCATTTTTTGACAACATACTTTCCGGCTATGGGTCTAAGCTATAGCTAGGCTATAGGTAACGCACCATGCGCGTATTTGTCCAACCCCTTTATGTCCAACTCAACACCGGCGTTGGGGATTGCCCTTTGGGATGCGCTCACGGTTGTCAGGTGGTGGCGCAAGCGCCAAAGTTGGCCTCGCTGGCCGGAGGGAGCTGTCCGTTGCTGCGGCATCAAGCCGACACCTGGGCCGCTCTGCGGGATGGGAATGCCGATGTGCTGTTTAACACCGCCCCAACGGGTGCCGGCAAAACCCTAGCCGGTTGTGGCCTGAGTCTGGTGCAACCGGGCTGGCGCTTGGTGTCCTGTTACCCCACCAACGAACTGATTGAAGACCAAGCGCGGAGTTTACGGCACTGGCATGAGTGGTTTGAGCTGGACTACGACCGGCGGGTGCTGCCGCTGTATGGCGAACGACTCAGCCAGCAGGTGGAGCAGCAAGACAGCAGTCGATTTCTCGTGTTGACGGGGGCCATTCAGAACTATCCGCTGCTTTTGACCAACCCCGATTTGTTGCATTACATGGTCCACTTTCGGTATCGCGACCCCGCCTATGGAGCCGATTTACTTCCAGTTGCACTGGCGGACTTTCCCGACCTGTGGGTGTTTGATGAATTTCATCTGTTTGGCCCCCACCAGGAAGCGGCGGTGCTCAACGGCATGGCTCTGATTCGGCGGCTGCGGGGTGAGCAACGACCCCGGCGCTTTTTGTTTACCTCTGCGACCCCCAAGCCGGCATTTCAAGTCTCCTTGCAACAAACGGGTTGGACCATTCAGACCATCCCCTGTTCCTGTGTGAGCGTCCCAACCGATGGTTATCGCCCGATTGCCCAAGGCCTCGAACTGGCGTTTGTCCAACTGGAGCGGGGCCAGGAGGCGTTGGACTGGTTGCTGGCTAACGCTGGCCTACTCCGAGCGCATCTCCAGGCTGAGGGCGCTGGACGCGGGCTGGTTCTCTTGAATTCGGTTGCGCAGGCCGCGCAGGCGGTTTCTCGGT
>JANXAM010000036.1 GCA_025062155.1 Gloeomargarita sp. SKYB120
CGTAAGCAATGAGATGGCTTAGCAACAGCAACCGATTTCCAAGGCGACCAAAATGGACGGTAGAAATAATCACTGCCTACCCACACCACCGCACAATTAAACCCGTGAGTTTCTGGCGGTCTCCGATAAATTCGACCCCCCGTTTGTTTGCTTCCAAATGCCGCAGGATTTTGTAGATGGTTTCAATCTCATCAGGCGCCTGCACTTTTTGCGCAATTTCTGCCAGGGTTAAACCGTTGGGATAGTCCCGCAGGGTCTTGAGTAATTGGCGTTGCAACTGCAAGATGGCGCTGGCGGCCTTTTTACCCGCTTCCACGCCCGGTTGATGGTAGGCATTGACGTTGATGAGAGAAGCATAGAGTCCCACGGCCCGCTCATATAAGGCAATCAAGGCCGCCACTGTTTTCGGCGTCACTTCCCGTATCGTGATGGTAATGGATTCTCGCCCTTTTTCGTACAATGCTTGCCGGGTTCCCTGTAAAAAACCAGAGAGATAATCGCCGGTGGTAATCCCCGGTTCGATTTCCCAATCACCGCTTTCTCGGTCCCGCAAAACTTCGATAAAGGTCACAAAGAAGTTATTTAAGCCTTCCCGCAATTGCTGGACATAAGCGTGCTGGTCGGTGGAACCTTTATTGCCATAAACAGTTAATCCTTGGTTGACAATGTTGCCGTCTAGGTCTTTTTCTTTGCCAAGGGACTCCATCACCAACTGTTGCAGATAACGGCTGAGTAACCCGAGGCTGTCTTTGTAGGGCAAAACGACCATATCTTTTAAGCCGCGCCCCCGCCCAATGGCATACCAGGCCAGCGCCAACAACGCGGCTGGGTTTTGGCGCACATCGTGAATCCGCGTGACCTGGTCCATCTCCCGCGCCCCGCGCAACATTTCCCGGATAGGAATCCCCTGCAACGCTGCTGGAACCAAGCCCACCGTCGCCAGTTCCGACGTTCGCCCCCCTACCCAATCAAACATGGGAAATCGCGCCAACCACTGCTCGCGCTGCGCCGTCTGGTCTAACTCACTCCCGGGCATGGTGATGGCAACGGCTTGGGGAGCAAAAGGCCAACCGCGTTCTCGAAATACCCGCTGGATTTCCCACATGCCGTTGCGGGGTTCGGGCGTGCTGCCGGATTTGGAAATGACCAGAATCAAACTGGTCTGCAACCGATTGCCTAACTGCTGCACCAACCGGTCAATCCCCGCCGGGTCGGTGTTGTCAATGAAGTGAATGTCCAGCGGGGGATGCACTGGCGCGACGGCTTGGCTAACGAATTGGGGACCCAAGGCGGAACCGCCAATGCCAATGGAGACAATGTCGGTGAATTTTTCCCCGTTGACGGCGCGAATGTCTCCCCGGTGGACCTGCTCGGCAAACCGTTCGACGCGCTCGACAGATTCGCGAATGGCCCGTTGAATCTCTGGCGTAGGGGCTAAATCGGGGTCGCGCAACCAGTAATGCCCCACCATGCGGTTTTCATCGGGGTTGGCAATGCTCCCGGCTTCTAAAGCGGCCATGTCCTGGAACGCGCGGGCAAACTTGGGCTGGAGGTCTTGAAACAACTCGTCTGTGAGACTATCGACGCGGCTCAGGTCCAGGTAGAAGTCCAAACCAGGGTGGTAATACAGCCAATCCTGGTAGCGTTGCCAAAGCGCCTGCTTCATGGTCTGTTCCCCCGTTCAGCCTGGCGCTTTCATCTTATCACCTGGTTTCCGGCGCGTCGCTACCTTCAAAATCTTGACCGCCAAAACGGCTGCGCCAAACCCGTTGTCAATGTTCACCACGGCTAACCCCGGCGCGCAGCTATTGAGCATAGTCAACAGGGGCGCCAACCCTTGCCACTGGGCGCCATAGCCAATGCTGGTAGGAACGCCAATCACCGGCGCGCTGCTCAACCCGGCGACGACCGACGGCAAAGCCCCTTCCATCCCAGCAACGACAATCAACACATCACAGGGTTCAATCTCCGGCCAGCGGGTCAACAACCGGTGAATCCCGGCGACCCCGACGTCTTGAAACAGTTGCCCTTGCACACCCAGGTACTGGAGGGTCACCAGCGCTTCTTGCGCCACTTTCTGGTCGGCAGTCCCGGCGGTGATCACACCGACCAAACCGGGATATTTCACTTGGGGCGTGCCCAGCAGGAGCGTCTCGGCGATGGGGTCGTAGGTGCAATCGGGCAATTGCCGTTGGATGTCCTGCGCTGCTGTTGGACTCACCCGGGTGGCCATCGCCAGTCCAGCCCGCTGGTACATCTGCCAGAGAATGGCGGCAATCTGCGCCGGCGTTTTCCCCAGCCCCCACACCACTTCCGGGATACCGGTGCGCTGCTGGCGCTCGAAGTCGAGGTGGGCAAACGCCTGGACATCATCCGGGAACATGGCCGCCCACAATTGCGAAACCAAACCATTGCCAGACGACATCAACGCCCACAAATCCCGCCGCTTGCAGCAATTCCAGTTGCTTGGCGACTGTGGTCAATTGGTCAGGGGCGGAATAGCCGTAGGGTTGGGTCTGGCCACGCTCCGGCAGGGGATGGGCATGACTGCATGCTTGCCGCACCCGCTGGTACAACGCAGCGCTGTAGGCATGGGGCGCTACCACAGGGTCGGCGTTCCAGAAACAACCGCCAGGGCGTAGATGGGCCAAAATTTGCCGAAACAGTTGCCCCTTCATGTCGTCGCTCAGGTGATGAATGGCGAGAGCCGACACGCAGGCGTCCACTGGCTCAATCGCGGGAAACCGGTCGGGATGCAACGCCCATTCCCCAAAATCGCCGGTGATAAAGGTGGTTTGGGCGGGGGGCAACTTGGCCTGGGCTTGCGCCAGCATCGCCGGGGAGTAGTCCATCAGAATCACGTGGGCCTGGGGGAACTGCTGTAAAAGCCGCAGACTGACATTGCCGGTGCCGGCACCGAGGTCCAGAATGCGTTGCGCCGTTGGGGGAACGCACAGGCTCAAGGCCGTCAACATCTCGTCATAATGGGGAACAAGGGCGCGAATCCCCTGATCGAAGTCCTGGGCTGAGGCAAACACTTCCCCGGGTCGAATGGTGCTGGTCATGCGTTGAGGTTCATTTGGTGTTTCCCCTTTACGACGATAACCCAACCCAGCGGACGCCCGTCATCACCTATGGGTTGATTGCGGCTTGCGTTGTTATTTTTTTCTATCAGGTCAATCTAGACGGGGAACAACTCCAGCAATTCGTGCAGGCGTGGGCAGTTATTCCCAAAGAGTTATTTACCAACTTTGATGCGAAGGCTATGACCCTGATCAGTTCGCAGTTCCTGCATGGGGGTTTCTGGCACCTGTTCGGGAACATGTGGTTTTTGTGGCTGTTCGGCAACAATCTGGAGGATGCGCTAGGGCGGTGGCGGTTTCTGTTGTTTTACCTGTTTTGTGGTGCGGTGGCAGCATTGGCCTATGCGTTGGTTGTCCCCATGTCCACCATTCCCTTGCTTGGCGCTAGCGGCGCTATTGCTGGCGTGATGGGGGGCTATATCGTGCGGTTTCCCCAAGCGCAAATTCGCACCCTGTTGGTCTTGGTCATCTTTGTCACCATCGTGCGGATGCCGGCGGCGGTGTTTTTGGGGGCTTGGATCCTGATGGAAACCCTGCGGGCGGCGTCCGTGCATCCGGGAATGCCAGGAGTTGCCTATTTGGCCCATGTGGCGGGGTTTTTGACGGGAGCCGTGCTAGTGCCCTTATTGCCGCAGCGACTGGATTGAGATTGGCGTAAGATGATGGGTAGAGCAAACGGTGCGTTCCCTGGCCCGTGGTTATGCAGTCCCTGGAACCCCTGGATGTGCCCGCCGTTGCCGACCTGGAAGAGCCAAGTCGCATTCTGGTCGTCGAAGATGAAGAACTGATCCGGGACATGTTGGAGTTGTCGCTGCGGGAAGAAGGCTATCAGGTGACGACGGCGGCAGATGGGCGCACGGCTTTGAACCTGCTATTGGGGGATGAACCAGCCAGCGGCGTTTGTCCGTTTGACTTGGTGGTGTTGGATTTGATGTTGCCCCAAGTAAACGGCTTGGACCTGTGCCGGTTGTTGCGTCGCCAGGGCAATCCCACGCCAATTCTGGTGCTCAGCGCCCGCGGTAGCGAAACCGACCGGGTTTTGGGGCTGGAGGTGGGGGCGGATGACTACTTGACGAAACCCTTCAGCACGCGCGAACTGATTGCCCGCTGTCGAGCGCTGTTGCGGCGACAACGCCAGAGTTATCTCCCCCAACCCACGGTGTTGCATTACAAGGACATCTATCTCTACCCCCAGCAGTGCCGAGTGGTGGTGCGCGGGGAAGTGGTCAACCTGTCGCCCAAGGAATTTCGCTTGCTGGAATTGTTCATGAATTACCCCCGGCGGGTCTGGTCGCGGGAAAGTTTGCTGGACCGGGTTTGGGGACCGGACTTCGTAGGCGATAGCAAGACGGTGGATGTGCATATCCGCTGGTTGCGCCAGAAGCTGGAAAAAGACCCCAGCCATCCCGAGTACATCCTGACTGTGCGGGGCTTCGGCTACCGCTTTGGCTAATGGCGGTCGGATGGCTGTCGCTAGGGGTGGCCCTGGGACTGGTAGGGGGCTGGTGGCTCCGTCGTTGGCTGGCCCCAAAGCCGACGGCTTCCCTGCCCTGGCCAGAAATCCTGCACCAATTGCCCTGGGGCTGTCTTGTGGTGGATGAGGACAACCAACTGCTCTGGTGTAACCCGGCGGCCCAGGCGCTGTTGCGTTTGCGGCCCTGGCGACCAGGGCAACCGCGCTTGTTGCTGGAACTGGTACGCTCCTACGAACTGGACCAGCTCATCGAACGGGCGCGGAACCAGGCGGGCGTTCAGACGATGGAATGGACGTTTTATCCGGCGGAATTGACCCAACCCCCAATTCCTCTACGGGCGATGGGGCAACGGCTCTCGACGGGGGAAGTGGTGGTGTTTTTGGAAAACCGGCAAGCGCTGGTGGAATTGACCCAAGCCCGTGACCGCTGGATTACGGATTTGACCCACGAACTGAAAACGCCCCTGACGGCGATGCAACTGGTGGCCGAGGCGCTGTACGCGCGGGTGGACCCCCCCTTGCAAACCTGGGTGAGTCGCCTGCTGGGGGAATTGCAGCGCTTGAGCCGCTTGGTCCACAACTGGCTGGAGATGGCCCAGGGACACCAGCCCGTGCGCAACCCCACACCCGTCAACCTGCCAGCGCTGGTGCAAAACGTGTGGCAAAGCCTGGAACCCTTGGCCCAGCAGAAAAATCTCCGCCTGGACTACGTGGGCCCCAGCGAGCTGTGGTTGCCAGGGGATGAACTGCGCCTGTATCAGATGTTGTGCAACTTACTGGACAACAGCATTAAATACAGCCCTGTAGATGGCGTGATTCGGCTAGTCCTGACGCCCCAAACGGCTCAACAGCAGGTGCAAATTGACATCCTCGACCAAGGCCCTGGCTTCCCGCCTGCGGACTTGCCCCACCTGTTTGAACGGTTTTACCAGGGGCAAAATCATCCCCAGGGCTACCCCCACGGGACCGGCCTGGGCTTGGCCATCGTCCGGCAAATTGTCCAGGCCCACGGGGGCGAGATTCAAGCGGCCAACCATCCGGAACAGGGCGGCGCGTGGGTGCGCATTCAATTGCCCTGGAGCGCTGAAGCGTTACCCTTGGGGGCCGACCCAACCGCCAGCGCCCGGTAGTACAAGCTCCCGACCAGCCCGAGAAATGCCCCATAGGCCAGCAATTGCACCAGGTACAGGTGGTCCCGATACCCAAGCAACACCTTCAGCAGCAGCCCCGGCCCGCGGCGGTCCGGCAACCAGGCCGACGTATCCCACACCAACGGCCCCAGGACGGCGAGATTCTCCAGCGCTTGGCTCCCGTGCCACAGGGCGCTCACTCCTAGCCCAGCGGCAATGAGCAGCAACCCCGCGCCCATCACCCGGAAAAACCAGCGCAAGGGCAAGCGGATCCCAACCCCAAAAAGCAGGTAACCGAGCAGCACTGCTCCAACCACACCGCCCACCGCGCCCAGCAGGGCCGGCCAACCCTGGGTAAACTGCGCGCCAATGAACACCACCGTCTCCATGCCCTCGCGTAACACCGCCGCCAAGACCAACAAACCAACCCGCCACCCCTGGTGCAAGTCCTTGAGCTGTTGCGTGACCGCTTGCGCCACAACTCGCCCCTGCTCGGTCATCCACAGGAGCATCCAGGTCAGTAATCCCGCCGCCAGGAGTTCCAAACCGGCTTCCAAAGCTACTTGCCAACGGGGGTGCGCCTGGGTAGTTTCCTGGAGCAGCGTCACCAGTCCCCAACCGCCCAACAAGCTCAAGCCAATCCCAGCCGCCACACCCATCCCCACCCAGCCGTACAGGTCACGCCGGTGCGTTTGCCCCAAAACGGTCAACACGATGCCCACGATCAGGGCTGCCTCGACACCCTCCCGCAGGGTGACGAACAAGCTCGGCAACGCCAACGTCCAGTAGCTCATGGGAGTCATCGCTGCGCCCCCCCTTTACCATAACGAATTTTGCGCGATAAGCGCCCTAGACTAGAGGAAAGACCCGCCGACCGGCGATGGCCCGCACCGTTCACACGCTCCAGCAGTACAAACGCCAAGGACGCAAGATCGTAGCTGTCACCGCCTGGGACTACCTGTTGGCCCAAATCCTGGACCAGGCTGGGGTGGACGTCATCTTGGTGGGGGATTCCCTAGGGATGGTGGCCCTGGGGTATGAAACGACGGTGCCGGTGACACTGGCGGAAATGATCCACCACGCCAAAGCCGTGCGCCGGGGTGTCCGGGAGGCCTTCCTGGTCTGCGATTTACCGTTTTTGAGCTACCAGGTCAGCCCGGAACTCGCCCTGTACCACGCTGGTCACGTGCTCAAGCAAACGGGCGTCCAAGCGGTGAAGTTGGAAGGGGGTTACCCCCAGATGGTGACGACAGTTCAGCGCCTGGTGACCGCAGGAATTCCGGTGATGGGTCACCTGGGCTTGCTGCCGCAGTCCGTGCATCGGCTGGGGGGTTACCGGCAACAGGGACGTACACCCGAGGAAGCCGACCGCCTCCTGGAGCAAGCCCTGGCCTTGGAGGCCGCCGGCGTCTTTGCCCTGCTGCTGGAACACATCCCAGCTTCCTTGGCTGCTGCCATCACCCGCAAGCTCACCATCCCCACCATCGGCATCGGTGCGGGTCCCGATTGCGACGGCCAGATCGTCGTCACGGCGGATTTACTCGGTTTAACGCCCCAGCCGCCCCCCTTTGCGCCGCGCTTGGCTGATTTGCGCACCGCCATCACTCAGACCATCCAGACCTACCGCCGGTGGGTGGCCGGCGATCCGCTATAGTAAAAAAAGCGTTAACAATCTTTAATAAATTGCCATGACGTTGGCTGCGGTGGTGCCCTGGTGGCGACTAGACTGTCGCTGGCAGGGGGAAGAAGCGGATTTACTGCCGGGGATGCTGTCACCCTGGTGGCGATTGTTGCTGTTAAGCGACGGGTCTCTGACGCGCCATTTGCAATTTCTCACGGGGCAAGCCATCCACGTGCAGGTGATTGATATGTCACCGGTGGGGTGGCTGCAGGATGGGGCACCGCCGGAGGTGCGACAAGTGGAAGGTCCCTGGGTCCGCCGCCAAGTGTGGTTGCAAACCGAAAGGGGCGAGCGCTTGGTTTATGCCACGTCCTGGTGGCCGGCGGCGGTGGTGGACCGCTATCTGCAAAACCCGGATTTACCCATCTGGACCAACCTGCGGGTGTTGCGCTTGGAGTTGTATCGGGACATTCGCCGCTTGTACTACGGGGATTCCACGCCCTTGGCCCAGGCGTTTGCCAGTCCGGGACCGTTTTGGGGACGGCACTACCTGTTCTGGCAGCAACAGCGACCCTTGACCCTAATCTATGAAGTCCTGTCATCCCGTTTGCAGCGGTATTTGGGCGCCTCAAGCGAGACCGAAAAAGTTCCGGAGATGGGCGCGTAGAGCCGCCAGGGGTTGCCCCTGGTGAAGCACGACGTCGGCCTGGGCGGCCTGTTCAATCTGAGCGACGGTTTCCGGGGGTAAACCCAACCACTGCACTAACCGGCGGTAGGCTTGTTTTTCTGCAGGGACGATGGCGGTTTCGGTGGGGGTTCGTCCAGCCTGAATCAGCAGGTAACTCAAACGCAGCAGCCACTCTCGGTGCTGGGACGGCGGTGGTTGCTGCAACAGCGTCTCCAGGTCGTAGTAGGCAAACAGCCGGTCGTAGAGTTCGCTCCAGAGCTGGTCCTGCTGGTTTAGGTCCGCAGCGCCAAACGCCGGCACCAGTTGGTCGAGCAATAACCGAATTTCTTCAGGGTTGAGGCGTTCATCCGCCCAAGCGACTGCCGCCAATACCTGGAAGACGAGCGATTGCGCCGGCGTCAACTTCATCGGCGGGTGATGGGTTCTCCCGGTGCTAGCAGTTGCCCAACGGTCACCAATTCTAGGTTCTTGGCGCGCAGGGTCGCAATCACAGCCGCCAGCGCCTCCACCGTACTCCCGAAAATGTCGTGCATCAGGATAATGGAACCGGGTTGCGCTTGCTGCTGGACGATTTGGATGATGCGCTGGGGGTTGCGGTGTTGCCAGTCGCGGGTATCTACATCCCACATCAGCAGGGTCAGACCCAACTCAGCAGCCCAACTAGCGGTCTTGAAGTCGTAGTGACCAAAGGGAGGACGCAAATAGCGAGGTTGGACGCCCGCGAGACGGCAGACCAGCGCTTGGGTGGTGGCAACCTCCTGGCGGAACTGGGCAGCGTCTAACAAAGTCAGCCTTACGTGATGGGTCGTGTGGTTGCCAATTTCGTGCCCCTCAGCCTGGATCCGGCGCAGGACACCTGGATGCTGACGCGCCATGCGTCCCTGGACGAAAAACGTAGCCAGCGCTCCCTCCTGGCGCAGGATGTCCAAGATGCGGGGCGTGTAGCGGCCATGGGGACCATCATCAAACGACAGGGCGACTTGGGATTTGCGCCGACTCCCCCGGTAGATGACTTGGGCGGCAATGGGAGATAAGGGCGTTTCACACGAAAGCGGGGGTTCTTCGACGGGTCTCACCACCACCTTTTGACTGTGATAGGCAATGGGTTTGCCTTCACGCCAGGCCTGCACCCGCAAGAGCCGTTCCCCCGGCGTGACCCTGCGTTTGAACCAGCGATATTCTGGCTGCGGCCCAGGCCGTTCTCCCCAAGGTTCCCGGTCGAGCCACACCGCCACCCGGTCAGCCCCGGCAACACGCACCACCAATTCGTGGCCTCCCGGTCGAGTCAGCAACTGGGCCTGTACCGGTTCGCCCTGATTCGGTTGGTGCAGCAGGGTTGGGGGCGCCTGACGGAGAGCGGTCAACACCTGCTGGGCTAGGCGGGACAACCCTTGACAGTCATCGCCAGCGCTCCAAGCCGGCATGGCAATTGCCAGTAAATAGCGCTCCTGACCAGCGATAATCACCCCGCTATCCACACAGTGCCGGTGCAGCACCCAGCCCGGTTTGTGGCAAATCCGCGGCGTCTGTCTGAGAGCTGCTTGAGCGCCGGCGGCAAAAAAGGACGGTTCAGCCTGGCACAGGGATGCTGTCAAACGGGCTATATCTGCGTCGGCGATGCGAAATTGCTCCGCCGAGGACAATTCACGGTGCAATACCACCCGCCGGATGGCCTCCGTCAGTTCAAAAAGATTCGCACAATTGCCCCGTCTCGGACAGCGGTTCCAACCTTGGGCGGACCGACGCGGCAGCGTTTTCCGGCGATGGCCCTCCTGCAGGGTCAAGGGGGGACTGGTATAGACGTTCAACCCGCTGTACCCCCGCTGCAAGGTGGTGGTGGGAAAGCCCCGCTCCGGCGTTAAAAAGTGGTGATTCAGCCAATCCAACCCCACCAACTGCAGGGTCAGGTCGTAGTCCAGGTTCGAGCTTTCCCGAATCGAACGGTCCAGGATGACCATCAACCGGTCTTGTAGTTGGGGAAAGGCCACCGTCACGTCGCCGCTAAAGCCTTGACGATGGACCCACTCCAAGGCGGCGATTGCCGGAAGCACCTTGACGGTGGAGGCCGGCCAAAAGTCCTGGCTGAAGGCACCCAACCCCGCTTCGTAAAAGGCATAGGCTGGCCCAGCCACCCCGGGCGCAATCCGCGCGGCGTATACGGCCGTTTCTCGGGGTAACCGCACGCCCCGGCGCCGAAACCATTGGGGCAAGAACTCGCGGTCTATCACCCGCTGCACCGACCAGGCCCAGGAAACTGGCGGCGTTGGTCGCGTTACCAGCGGCGCCCTTAGGGATTTCGCTTTGGCGATGGGTGAGGTCTGAGCGCTGTGCCACCACCAGCCCCCCGCCATCAGGGCAACCCATCCCAATCCCATCACCGTTGCCCATCGCCGGCGCAGGGATGGCTGCTTTTGTCCTGTCTCCAAGCACACCCGCAGGTGTATCTCCCGTGACCCAACCTGTCCAGTCAACTGTCGCTGCCATTGCCGGCGCTGGCGCTCGGTCAACGTTGGTGCCGTCACAGTCACTTCCACCTGCAGCGCCGACGGTTTGGATTGATAGGTGACCTGTTGAACCCCTGTTCCGATAAGGCGCGCGATAACTCGTTGCAGTCGCTGGATGGGTCGGTCGTCGTCCCGCATGGAGCGGCCTCACACGTGGTTTCCATGCTAGCCCAGGAACGTCACTGGTCTGCCACAAAGGCGCTCACATCCGCCAGCAGTTGGGGCAAACCAATTTGGGTGCTTACTTGCACCTGGGGATGACAAACCGTGACCAGCACCTGGGCTGCGAAGGGATGAGGCCAAACATTCGGGTTGCAAAAAAACTCCAAGCGCACCGTATCGCAGTGGACAAAGTTCAGCTCCGGTCGCGGTGGAGGAATCGCTTGCCGCCAGGATTGCCGCAGGGCCTGCAACTGCTCGAGCAACTCCCGCGCAACGTCCCTCGTCAAGGCCACCCGCAGGGTTCCGTCGGGCACGTGCAAGGTCAGCATGGGGCGCGGCTAAACAACCGGTAGTACAACAGGGTCATCCCTTCCTTCAGGGGGTACAGGATGTAGGTCAACGGATTGACCGTCACCACAATGTCCCGAAAATCCCGCTTAGCCAGAAACAGGATCGCTCGGGCGACAAACTGCGGCGACATGACCCCAAACGGGTTCAGCCGGCTTTTGAACGGCCCGAGAACGATCTTGCGTATCACACAGACATTATCCAACCGCTTGAGGGTCACCAGGTTGCCGATCAAGCGCTTGCTCAACTCATACAGGGGGCTAAAGGCCGGTGAGACCTCCGTTTCCGAAGTGTTAATCCACAGTTCCTTCGTGGCTTTGGCTTCGGGACCGGTGACCGTGCGGAAAAACAATTCCATCAGCCGCAGCACCGACAGCGTGTTCACCTGGAGCGACGTTTCAATTGCGGCAAAATCCCGCCGCCGGTACACATTCAATCCATGATTGATGATGAGAATATCCAGCGTTTCGAGCACTGGTAACAGCTCAGATTCCCGGTGAATTTGCCAGCCCACTACCGTTAGCTCGGGACAGTTTTGCAGGCTTTCGGGATGGGTGGTCAAGGCCGTGACGTGGGCCCCGGACTTCAGCAGTTCGCGACATAGGGCCTGTCCCAGCGCGCCGGATGCGCCCGTGACTCCCACCTTTTTGCCCTTGAGAGAAAGAGCCGTCCCCAGCACCTTATCCACCAACGGCAACACCCCGCTGTAGTAGGCATTGACATTATCAAAGTGATGCCGCCAGTGGTAGGTACGATTCACCCGCCAGGCGCTGGGCAGTTCGACCAGGGGTCCGGGCTGATGGTTGTAGTCTGTATCTCCCGTGGCCCAGAGATAACGTCGAGTCGCGCCCGCCAGAAATGCCCCCGCATAGACCACTCCCGCCCACACCCCAGTCCAGCCAGTAACCACAGCCACCGCCAGCATGAAGACCAGCAGGATGACCGACTCCGTCATGTCGTGGTAGAGCTGGGACTGGCGAAACGCAGCGATGGAAACAATGGACAGGTCACGGCGGTAGGCGGCGTGGTGACGGTTGTGCCAGCGGGCCAGGGCGGGAAGGTGGTGACACAGGACGTGGTAGGTATCCCGTAGGATTTCCACCAGCACTAGCGACCCCACCGCCGTCAGCACAAAAGCCAATCCCTCCACACCCATGTCCTGTTCCATCGTTTCTCCTCTAGGCCATTCTACCTGGACCCTGGCGGGCAAGACGGGCAACCGGTACAATCAAAAAGGGTTTTAGGGCAATGGTCATGCGCTGTATCATCCGGCGGCGGGCGCAGTTTTGTGCGAGTCACCGTTATTACGTCCCCCAGTGGTCCGAAGCAGAAAACTGGCAACGGTTTGGCAAGGGGAGCCTGTTTCCCGGGCACGGGCACAACTATACCCTGTACGTGGCGATAGTGGGAGAAATTGATGACTGCGGCATGGTGTCGAACCTATCCGAGGTCAAACACGTGATCCGGCGAGAGGTTGTCGAACCGTTGGACAACTGTTTTTTGAACGACACGTGGCCCGAGTTTCGCCAGACCTTGCCCACCACTGAATTTATCGCCTACACAATCTGGCAGCGGCTGCGTTCTCACTTGCCCCTGGCACAGATTCAGTTGTACGAGCATCCAGAGCTTTGGGCTGAATACCGAGGAGATGCCATGAACGCCTACTTGACGGTTGGAACCCATTTCAGCGCCGCGCACCGTCTGGCCCGGCCTGATTTCTCCGAAGCGGAAAACTACGCCACCTACGGCAAATGCGCGCGTCCCCACGGCCATGGCCACAACTACCACTTGGAGGTGACTGTGCGGGGCGAAATTGACCCCGTGACGGGGATGGTGGTGGACTTGGTGGCGCTGCAACGGTTGATTGAACAGGAGGTCGTCGAACCGCTGGACCACACTTTCCTGAACAAGGACATCCCCTACTTCTGGGAAGTGGTGCCGACGGCGGAGCATATCGCTGTGTATATTGCGCAGCAGTTGCGCGAACCCATCCGGCGTCTTGGGGCGGAACTCCACAAGGTCAAACTGGTAGAAAGCCCCAACAACGCCTGCGAAATCTACGCCGAAGACTTGGTCGCTGACGTTACTGAACCCTCCCTGGCGACAGCGGTTGGGCGATGAATGCCGTAGCGAACTTTTCAGCCCTGGCGTCCCTGACACCGGCACAGCAGCGCACCTGGTTAACCGAATGGCTAGCGGGTGGACCCGCTGCGGCTATCGCCCTGCTGGATTACCTGCAACAGCGGGCGCAGACGCCAGAATTTCCCCAAGTATTGGATGGCTGTATATATCAACTGCTCTGGCGCGCCCAGCTTCCGGAGGTGAAGGTCCGGTTTCCCGAAGGTGTTGTGCCCTTGGCTTCCGCTCAAGGCGAGGATTACCGTCCCCTGCTGGATTTGGTCCTGGCGGAACAGTGGCAAGCGGCGGATACCTGGACGCGCCAGCAGTTGTGCAAGTTGGCGGGGGTGCAGGAAAGGACGTGGCTGTATTTCACCGAAGTGCGGCGGCTACCGGTCGTGGACTTGCACACCCTGGATGCCCTGTGGCGGCTGTATTCCCTAGGGAAATTCGGGTTTCGGGTGCAACGGCGGATTTGGCTGGGGTGTGGACGCAACTGGGAAAAGTTCTGGCAAGCCATTGGCTGGTACAAGGGGGATACGTGGCCTCGCTACCCGGAGGAATTTATCTGGGATCTGCACGCGCCAGCGGGTCACCTGCCCCTGTGGGACCAGAAACGAGGGGTGCGCGCTCTGGAGGCCCTGCTGCTCCACCCAGCCTGGGATTAGTTACCCTATTTCGTCGGGATTGACCCCCAGTTCCCGCAGTTTTTGGGCCAAGCGTTCAGCGCGCTGCTGGGCCTGTTGAGCTGCTTGCTGCGCCCGTTGAGCCAATTCCTGAGCCGTGGGCAAGACTTCGCCATCGGGAGTTGCCCAGCGCAACCAGGTGGCTTCCACGCCTCGGTACGTCCCCACCCAACGCCGCAAAACGAGGCCCGTACACTGACTTTCTAAGTAGCCTTGGGCATTGACGGGAATCGGTTCGTAAACACCGTGATGGAGAGCAAAGCCGGCCCAGTCTTCGGGATGAAAGGGGTCGTACCAGTAGTATTCCGGCACCCGCAATTGGTCTTGGTAGATTTGCTTTTTGACCGTTTTATCCAGGTCAGCCGTCGTTTCCGAAAGCAGCTCGATCACCACATCCGGCGCTTTGCCCTCTTCCCACACCACCCAGCTTCGCCGCTCCTTCTTGGGAACGTTCAACACCAAAAAGAAGTCAGGGCCACGGAAATCTTGGTTGCGCACCTGGTCCAAGCTGAAATAGATGAACATGTTGCCGCCGACATAGCCATCTGCCCGCTGCTCCAGCCAGGTGCTTAACCCGTCTATGAGCAAATCCATCTGCAATTTGTGGCGCTGGCTTTCCACGGGGATACCATCGTCACAGGGCAAGTCCTCCTGGGTCGGCACGGTCCAATTCGGCGCTAGGGTGAGCATCAATCCATGACCAACAAGCTCCACTTCTCCTTCACCCTAGCACAGCAGGCCAACCAGCCTCGTTGAACCGTCTAGCGGATGTGTTTTCGCGACTATCGTCAACCACTGCGTAAAAACCAGCAACGGAGCTGGGATTGACAACAGGAGACATAGCTATCGGCAGATGCAGACTTTAACCCCGTATCCCAAACTTTCATAATGGATGTGGATGAGAAAAACCCTTTGCTGCTCATGAGGGCCTTGGAGGCCTACGTAGATGCCCTGTACCGCTGGTTTCAGCCCTGGGAGCGGGTCATTATCGCCTACTCCGGTGGCGTTGACAGCACCTTGGTTGCCAAAGTGGCTTACGACGTACTGGGTCATCGGGCGTTAGCGGTCACAGCGGTCTCGCCATCCCTCTCCCCTGAAGCGTTGCAGGAAGCGCAGGAACAAGCGCAATACATTGGCATCCCTCACGAGTTAATTGCCACGCGCGAGCTGGCAAACCCGAACTACGCCAGCAACCCCGTCAACCGCTGCTACTTCTGCAAAAGCGAACTCCACGACCAGCTCCAAACCCTGGTGCAACGCTACGGCGCAGCCCAGATTGTGGACGGAGTCAACGCCGACGACGAACGGGATTACCGGCCTGGGATTCAAGCGGCGCGGGAGCGAGGGGTGCGTTCCCCCTTGAGCGAGCTAGGGATAGATAAGCTCACAGTGCGGGCGATTTCCCGGCATTTGGGACTCCCCTGGTGGGACAAACCCGCCCAGCCCTGCTTGAGTTCCCGCTTCCCCCCAGGCGAACCCATTGACGCCGCCAAACTTCATCGCGTGGGGCGGGCCGAACAGTATCTCCGGCAATTGGGCTGGCGCGTGCTGCGGGTGCGCTCTAGCGGTGATACCGCCCGGATTGAAATTCCCGCCGAACAAATCCCCGCCTTCATCCAAACCACTGACCTGCCCGCTCTGGTGCAGTATTTCCAACAGTTAGGGTTCCGCTACGTCACGCTCGATTTGGAGGGTTTCCGCAGCGGTAAATTAAACCCCTGAAACATAAGATTAAATTTTGTTAAGATTAAAAATGAAGTGTATAGCAACGCTGGAAATGTCCATGAGACGGGGGCATTTTCTGAGGGTGTAATGTAGGTCACCGATGACCCTCCAGCAAATCTTCTAGGATAGGAAAGGGTGGTGTGGGATGTGCGTTTGCCAATTGTAGAAATTTCGCTCTTCACCGAAGACGGGATCAGGTGAGGTAGACGATGGTGAAAATAGCGACTTGGTCGGTGTGGTCACCGCTGAAAAATTGGTTGAATCAGATTGAGGTTCGGGACGTGGATTTTGCGCATCAAATTTGCCGGTGGATTCCCGCGCGCTGTCCCTTTGAACGGGAAATTCGCTGGCGGGGGCAGCTGATTCTCAAAATTCCAGCACTCTGCCGCCTGAATCCCCTGTATAGCGAACTGATGGCCCTGCGCTGGCGGGCGTTGTGTTTCCTGGCGGAGCAGTGCGGCGAGGACGTGAGCTGTTATTGCCATTGAGTCCCACCTGGGGAATAATGTAGGGGGTTAGCGTGGGAGGCAAGGGGCGGTGAAAAGCCTTCGTACCAGCAATCTCTTGGGCGCGGTGGTCGCCGTTTTGTTACTGTTGCTGGCGTTGAATTCGGTGGTCATCATCAACCCCGGCGAGGCGGGCGTGCTCAGCATCCTAGGCAAATCCCAGGACAACCCGCTGCTAGAGGGGCTGCACCTGAAGCCGCCCTTTATCTCTCGGGTGGACGTGTACGACGTGACCGTGCAGAAATTTGAAGTCCCGGCCCAGAGCGCCACCAAGGATTTGCAGGATTTGACCGCGCGGTTTGCCATTAACTTTCGCCTCGACCCCAACCGCGTGGTGGAAATCCGGCGCACCCAAGGTTCCCTAGCCAATATCGTCGCCAAAATCATTGCCCCCCAGACCCAGGAATCGTTTAAAGTGGCGGCGGCTCGGCGCACGGCGGAAGAATCCATCACCCAGCGGGAAGAATTGAAAAAGGACTTCGACACGTCCCTGCAAAGTCGCCTGGAAAAATATGGGATTATTGTGCTCGACACCAGCGTGGTGGATTTGAATTTCACCCCCGAATTTGCCAAGGCGGTCGAAGAAAAACAAATTGCCGAGCAACAGGCCCAGCGAGCTGTGTACATTGCCCGGGCGGCAGAACAGGAGGCCCAGGCGGAAATCAACCGCGCCAAGGGCAAAGCGGAAGCCCAACGTCTCCTGGCTGAGACCTTGAAGGCCCAGGGTGGCGAGCTGGTGTTGCAAAAGGAGGCTATCGAAGCCTGGAAATCTGGCGGTGCCCAAATGCCCCAGGTGCTCGTGCTCACGGGGGGCAACAACTCCGGCGTCCCCTTCCTGTTCAACCTGAAGGACTTGACCGGCAAGGGCAATTCTTGATTGGGGGGTTCCCCTGTGCTATAGTTAATCGTTTGTGGTTTGGGCGGTTGGCAACCTTGGCAAACGTCATTATTGTGGGTGCCCAGTGGGGCGATGAGGGCAAGGGCAAAATTACCGACCTGTTGAGCGCCTCAGCGGACGTGGTGGTGCGTTACCAAGGGGGCGTCAACGCCGGGCATACGGTGGTGGTCAACGGTCGCACCTTCAAGCTGCATCTGATCCCCTCGGGCATTCTCTACCCGGATACGGAGTGCATCATCGCCAGCGGCACCGTGATTGACCCGGAGGTGCTGATCGAGGAAATGGAGCAACTGGAGCGCTTGGGGGTCTCGACCCGCAACCTGTGGATTTCCCAGACGGCCCACGTGACCATGCCCTACCACCGCTTGATTGACCAGGCGGAGGAGGAGTACCGGGGCCGCCATCGCCTCGGAACCACCGGACGGGGCATCGGGCCGACCTACGCCGACAAATCCGACCGCACGGGGATTCGGGTGCAGGATTTACTGGACCCTGAAGGTTTGCGGGAGCAACTCACCTGGGTCATCGCCCACAAAAACCTACTTTTGGAAAAGCTCTACAACCGGCCCCCGTTAGATGCCGAAGCGGTCATTACCCAGTACCTGGCCTACGCCGAACGCCTGCGTCCCCACGTGGTGGACAGTACCTTGATGCTGTGGGAAGCGGTGCAAAAAAAACGCAATATTTTGTTTGAAGGGGCGCAGGGGACCCTCTTGGATTTAGACCACGGCACCTATCCCTACGTCACCTCCTCCAACCCGGTGGCGGGTGGCGCCTGCGTCGGTGCCGGGATTGGACCGACCATGATAGACCGGGTGATCGGCGTCGCCAAAGCCTACACCACGCGGGTGGGGGAAGGACCGTTTCCCACCGAACTGCACGGCGACGAGGGCAACCACCTGTGCAACAAGGGTGCGGAATTCGGCACCACGACCGGGCGACGGCGGCGCTGCGGCTGGTTCGATGCTGTGATTGGCCGCTATGCCGTGCGCATCAATGGCATGGACTGCCTCGCGATTACCAAACTCGACGTGCTAGACGAACTCCCGGAAATCAAAGTCTGCGTGGCCTATGAGCTAGACGGTCAGCGCACCCGCAATTTCCCCAACAGCAGCCGTCAATTTGCCCGCTGTCGTCCCATTTACGCCACCCTTCCGGGCTGGCAGACCCCCACCAGCCATTGCCGCTCGCTTGACGAATTGCCTAAAGCCGCCCTGGATTACTTGCAATTTCTCGCCAGCGAAATGGAGGTGCCGATTGCCATCGTCTCCCTAGGAGCGGCGCGGGAGCAGACCATTATCGTAGAAGACCCCATTCACGGCCCCAAGCGCGCCTTGTTACCGATTTAACTTTTAACGTCCCGTTAACCAACTGATAACCGAATTCCCCTACGAACCCAAAACATTTGGGCGTATGATAGGAAGCAATCTATTATTAGTGACTTCCTAACTCCATTTCAGGGGCTGGAGGGGCGGTGCTATGGAAGATTTGGCGCAACAGATGGCAGTCATGGATTATCGGGTGAGCGATTTGCCCTACACAGATTACTGTGTGGACCCCAGCACGCCCGGCAAGGAAGTGTGGACGCGGATGCAGGAGGATGCGGAACTTTCAGGCGTGATTATCATGCGGCAAGACCAACTCGTGGGGATGATTTCCCGGCGACGATTTTTGGAGCGCATGAGTCGCCCCTACAGCCTAGAAATCTACCTCAAACGCCCCATCGAGGCTGTTTTGGAAGTCGAAAACGTGCCGGTGCTGGAGGTGCCCGCCGATGCCCGGATTGACGAAGTGGTGACCCTAGCCCTGAATCGCCCGATTGAATTGGTGTACGAGCCGGTGGTGGTGATCAGTCCCGACCAGCCCCCGCGTTTGGTTGACTTGCACGTGTTGTTGCTGGCCCAGTCCCAGATGTTGGCTGCGTCCAATGCCATCGTGCAGCAGCAAAAAGCCGAATTGCAAAACAGTCTTGACCGCCTGACGCAAGAGCAAAACAAGGTGCGGGAATACACACGCCTGCTGGAGATCAAGCAGATGGAGAGCAAGCAGCGCAACGACCTTCTCCAGGCCCAGCAGGAGGAGTTAACCCGCAAAACCAAGGAAATTGAAGAACTCAACGAGCGGTTTGTGCGCATTGGACAGTTGCTGTCTCTAGAAGGGAAAAAGGCGTTCCAGGCCACCTTTAGTGGAGTCAACAGTATTTGCAACACCACTGACCAGATCATCAGCGTCGGGCAAGCGCTGGAAAAAGAGTTAGAGGCCGTGGACAGCGCCACCAAGATCATCGAAGAGGTGAGCAAACAGGTGCGGCACTTGGCGGTGCAAGCGGCGGTGATTGCCAACCAGTCCGGCGGCCAGTTGGCGGGGTTTGGCTACATCACATCGGAGATTGGCAAATTAGTAAGTCAAACCTTCGAGGCCAGTAGCCAGGTGAATCGCATTGCCAGCCGGTTCCGCAGCAAGATTCAAGAAAACAGTGAAGCGGCCCGCTCTACGGCGGAAATTGCCCGTTCCCTGCTCCAAAAAGTCCAGCGGGCGGAAGCTGCCTTGGCCGAACTGGAACAGGTGGTGGGGAGCGCCCTCAGCCCGACGAGTGCGCCTGAGCAAATCCAGGAACTGGTGCGCAGCGATGACACCCCTGGAACGACCACGCGCCTGCAGATCGTTGCGGAGGACGCCACTACCTTGCAACCGGAACCAGCCTTCGGCCAGGAACAGGAAACCCTCTAGGGTGAACGTTACTGGCTAAGACCGAGATGGGGTGTGACTCTGATGTCTGTAACGATAGGCAACGGTAAGTAAAGGTTAGCAGTACTGACATGGGATTTGTGGTAATCCAAATCTCCCTAAAGGAGACTGCCGATAGCCCAGCGGTGGTTGCCCGTGGAGGTCCCTCTGGCGGCGGAACAGCGGTCAGCTGGTCTACGAGTCATGGGTTGTGGAAGCAGGAAGTTGGCACTAGTGAGTCATCACCGGATAAGTCCAACAGGCTTGCACTGAGTGCAAGTTCCAGCGTTGATCAGTGATGACCAGCGTTTTGGAAGTGGAAAACGATTGGACTCCTGGCACTGGCTAGTGAACCTGTGGAATTGCTGCAGGCAGACAGCCAAGTGGTGCGAGACAGTCCCCAACCACAGTTCCCTTAATGACCGGTTTACGTTGACCATTGATGGCAAAACCGTACCTGCGCGCCGGTTGCAGCATGTACGCTGCAGTTTCAGCCCGGCAGCTCAGTTTGTTTGATGGCAGGTCCGGCGTGGGGGATGGTGCTCGAAACCCGCTATCTCACTAAATAACCAGATGGTCCATAGTGACATGCGACCGGTGTTTAATTGCCTTTTCACAACCCGAATTAGTCCTCAGCAGGTCACTGCTCGGGAAGATGGTCCCAGGGCAAAGCCCCGCTTTTCCACACTCAAGCGTCTCAGCCATACAATAGGGAGAGAGCGGATGGAGAACTCGCGATGTTACTCAAGAGTACGACCCGGCATGTGCGGATCTTTGCCGCCACTGTGCAGGATGGGGTGCTAGTGCCGAGCGAAACGGAATTAACGGTGGACGTGGACCCAGACAACGAGTTCAATTGGACGGAGGAAACTGTCGCCAAAGTGCATCAGAAATTTGCCGAGCTGGTGCAGGCCTACCGGGGGTCCGACCTGACCGATTACACCCTGCGCCGGATTGGGTCGGACTTGGAACATTTCATCCGGGGGATGCTACAACGCGGCGAAATCTCCTACAACCTCAACAGTCGCGTCCTGAACTACAGCATGGGGCGCCCCCGTCTGGACACCTCAGCCAGTTCTTAGCCGTATAACCGTTGGGCGGCATCACTCAGTAACCACCGCGCCACTTGTGCATCTCCCTCGTCCCAAGCAAGACGTTCGGCAGCCGCTAAAATGTGCTGGATGATCTGGCGGGGCGTCATGACTTGCGACATTTCGGCGACAACAGCAGTGGCGGCCTGGATATCCCGTCGGCGGAGAGCGCTGGTTAACCGCTGATGCAGCATAGACCCCTCCCCTTCAGTTTTGCTGATTGCTGGGATTAGTTATGTTTATAGCCGCAATGGGGTGGCCTTGGGACAGTGTTTATCGTTCTGTTTGCGTTTTTTCAGGTCTGTTGATAAAGCGTTGATATTTCTTAAACCGGAATCGGCTAGGCTGGGGAGTGGTTGCTGCGGCAGGCCCACTGATGAAGCCATCACTTACCCGCGTTGCCGGTTTGGTTGCCATCGCCACCCTGGTCAGCAAGGTGCTGGGGTTGCTGCGGGAGCAGGCAATTGCCGCAACGTTTGGGGTGGGGGTCGTCGCCGATGCCTACAGCTATGCCTACGTGATTCCCGGATTTCTGCTCATCCTGCTGGGGGGCATCAACGGGCCGTTCCACAGCGCCATCGTGAGTGTGGTCAGCAAGCACGACGAACAGGAAGCGGCGGTGATTGTGGAAACGGTCATGACCTGGGTGACGCTGGGCCTGCTGGTTGTTACGGGCGTGATGGTCTTGGCAGCCGAACCCTTGTTGCGACTGGTCGCGCCGGGGTTGACTGCGACGCCCACCGGTCAGATGACGCAGGCCATTGCCATTGCCCAGTTGCGGATCATGGCGCCCCTGGCGGTATTGGCGGGCTGGATTGGCATCGGGTTTGGGGTGCTGACGGCGCGAGACCAGTATGGGTTACCGGCAATCAGCCCGATTTTTTCCAGCCTGAGCGTGTTGATTGGCCTGGGCGGGTTATGGCTGGGGTTGCGGGAACGGCTCTGGCAACCGGAAGCAGCACTCATTGGGGGACAGGTGTTGGCCGCTAGTGTCCTAGCTGGGGGGATTGCCCAGTGGCTGGTGCAATTGCCGCCCCAAACGCGCCTGGGCATTCGCTGGGGTC
>JANXAM010000037.1 GCA_025062155.1 Gloeomargarita sp. SKYB120
CCCCAGCTATAACCGCGACAGCTTTCTCATAACCCCAACGGTTATGGTCGGCAAAAGAAAGCGCTTTACTAAGGTAGATGATGCCACCCTCACTTGTCAAGGGTAAGGGCGCTATCTGGGACAGTTCTTAACAGGACTTAATCAAGGCTGCTGTTTCCGGGGCGACTTGAGCTACAACAGGGAAGAGAGTAGCAGCGGGGGTCAACCCGAGATGTTACGCATTGTCACCCAAGGGGGCGAAGCCCGGGCTGAGTTGGGGCGGATCAGTCAACGCCTGGCGGACACCCAAGTGCAGGCGGAGCAAGTGCGGGACATCCTCGCCCAGGTGCGACAACGGGGAGACCAAGCTCTCGTGGATTACACGCGCCAGTTTGACCGGGTGGAATTGACCCCAGCGGAATTTCTCGTTTCCGGTTCGGAATTGGATGCGGCTTACCAGCAGGTGTCCCCCGAACTGCTGGCGGCGATTCGCCTGGCACACCAGCGGATTACCGATTTTCACCGGCAGCGGGTACCCCAGACCTGGGTGCACTTTGCCCCAGATGGCATGGTGCTCGGCAAGCGCTATACGGCGGTGGAGCGGGCGGGCGTGTATATTCCGGGCGGACGGGCGGCCTATCCCAGCACCGTGCTCATGAACTGTATCCCAGCGAAGGTGGCAGGTGTATCGCGCGTGGTGATGGTCACGCCCCCTGGCCCCGACAAAAGCGTCAACCCGGCGGTACTAGTGGCGGCTCAGGAATGCGGCGTGCAGGAAATCTATCGCATCGGCGGGGCGCAGGCGATTGGGGCGCTGGCGTTTGGCACCGAGACCATTCCCCAGGTGGATGTCATCACGGGTCCTGGCAACATTTACGTCACGCTGGCGAAAAAGGAAGTCTATGGCCGCGTGGGGATTGACAGCCTGGCCGGACCATCCGAAGTGTTGATTATTGCCGACAGCACTGCCCAGCCCCAGCACGTCGCGGCGGATTTACTGGCCCAAGCGGAACACGACCCGATGGCGGCGGCGATTTTGCTCACGCCCGATGCGAATCTCGCCCAGCAAGTGGTGCAGGCGGTGGCCGAGCAACTGGAGCACCATCCCCGGCGTTTACTGACAGAAAAATCCATCGCCCATTATGGGTTGGTGGTGGTGGTGGAATCGCTTGAGCAGGCGGCAGCGCTAGCTAACGAATTTGCACCGGAGCATTTGGAACTGGCGGTGGCCGAACCGTGGGATTTATTGCCGCAGATTCGCCATGCCGGGGCCATTTTTCTCGGGCATCACACACCGGAAGCGCTGGGGGATTATCTGGCTGGTCCCAACCACACCCTGCCGACAGGGGGTGCCGCTCGCTATAGCTCGGCCTTGAGTGTCGAGACCTTTCTCAAATCCAGTAGCATCGTCTGCGCCTCCGCAAGCGCCCTGCAACAGTTAGGCGAAGCTGTGATAGTCTTAGCGGAAACAGAAGGTTTACATTCTCACGCCGAGTCGGTGCGTTTGCGGTTGCAGTCCTAATGCTCAAAACGGTGGTGGTGGCGGTTGACGGTTCCGCGCTTGCCCAGGATGTCATCAAGCGGTTATCGTGGTTGCGCATTGCCTCTGATGGTCAGGTGCATCTGGTGTACGTCCAGCCGCCTCCCGACCCCGACCAGCCCGCCGATCTGCCGCGTCCCCATCCCGATTTATCGGTTTATCTGGAACAGTGTCGGCAGATGGTCCCCTGCGCCTGTAGTGCAGAAATGCTAATAGGCGACCCGGCCAGTGAAATCGTGCGGTGGGCGGTCACCTGCGGCGCGCAGTTGATTGTGATCGGTAGTCGGGGGCTGACGGGGTTTGAACGCATCTTGCAGCGGTCGGTGAGTGCAGAAGTGGTGGCCGAAGCCCCCTGTTCGGTGTTGGTGGTGCATGGTTGAGACATCGCCGCCCTTGATCCAGCACATGCAACAGCCGGATTTTTACCCGCATCCGGTTCAGGAAATTCGCCTGCTGCAAACCCACATTTCCTGGGTTCTATTAACAGGAGATTACGCCTACAAGATCAAAAAGCCAGTCAATTTTGGGTTTTTGGATTTTTCGACCCTGGAAAAACGCCAGCATTTTTGCCAGGAAGAACTGCGATTAAACCAGCGATTAGCGCCCCAGCTGTATCTCGAAGTTGTACCGATTACTGTTGATCCCCAGGGGTGCTATCACTTGGGCGGTACAGGGCCGGTTGTGGAATACACCGTGAAAATGCGCCAGTTTGACCAGAATGATTTGTGGCTCACCTGTTTCGAGCAAGGCCGGTTAACCACCCAGGATTTAGAAAAGTTGGGGGAACAGATTGCCCAATTCCACCAGGCGGCAGCAACCAATGACTACATCACCAGCTTTGGGGCCATTCCGGTCATCCAATCAGTTGTAGATAGTAACTACGCAGCCACAGCCACCTATGTGCAAGCCTGGGGTTTAGAAGCAATGGTGCAGGCCACTAAAGCCTTTACCGACCGCTATTTCCATGAACACGCCGACTGGTTTATCGAACGCCAGCAGCAGGGTAAAATTCGGGAGTGTCATGGGGATTTGCACCTGTTTAATATTTGTTTCTTCCAGGGCGAAATCTGCGTTTTTGATTGCATTGAATTTAATGATGAATTTCGCCTGACCGATGTAGCCTATGACGTGGCGTTTTTGGTGATGGATTTGGAGTTTCGGGGGCGGCGGGACCTGGCCTATGCCTTTTTGAATCGTTACTTGGAGCTAACGGGTGATTATTTGGCGGCGCGATTGTTACCCTTCTATTGCAGCGTGCGGGCCTATGTGCGGGCGAAAGTCAATTCCTTTTTATCCAGTGACCTGGGGGCGCCGGCATCCCTACGACAAGACGCCAAACAGGCAGCTATTGCCTACTACCAGGCCGCCTATGGTTATAGTCAACCGACGCGACCCAAATTGTTTTTGATGACAGGGCTATCGGGGTCAGGAAAATCCACCGTGGGACGCTACTTGAGTCAAACCTACGGAGCGATTCAGATTCGTTCTGATGCAGTGCGCAAGCATCTAGCCGGCGTGCCCCTATACCAACGGGGTGGCCCAGAGATATATACGTCAGAAATGTCGGCGCGTACCTATGCGGAACTTTTACGATTGGGCGTGGAGTTACTTCGCCAAGGTCAATCGGTCGTTTTAGATGCTAAATACGACTGGGTACAATCGCGGGGTGAAGTGCTCAACGCCGTCAAGGATTTAGCGGTAGATGTGCATATCATTCACACGCATGCCCCGGTAGAAACCCTGCGGGAACGATTGCAACAACGCACGGGCGATATTGCTGATGCAACAGCAGATTTATTACCCCAGCAACTGGCGGAATGGGAGCCCTTTACAGAGCGAGAACTTGCCTACGTGATAACGATTGACACCACCCAAGCGCCGGCCATTTGGCAGCAGCAATTGCAAGGGTTATGAACGATGTCTAGGGGGACGATAACCGCTTTTCAGAGCCTCGCGCAGCGCCGACCAATAGCCCAGTTCAAACCACAGCCATGTCCAGCTAAAAAAACAGATCACCGTAATACCCCATTGAGCACCAAAGGATAGGGGCATCCATAACGGCGCCAGACGAAAGCCTAGGAGATAAGCCATTGGAATACCAGCAACATTGTGCGCCCACCAGAAAAACGCCATATACAGACCGCCCAATTCCAACCCTCCGGGCAATTCTCGGTTGGATATACGGAAGTAAGCTTCGATCAAAGGCTGGCCGGGCAAACCAGGGCGGCCAATGATGGCAAACATGGTCGTTGCTGTGACGCCATGCACAAACATTTTTGTCAGTTCTAGCGTCGTCATTCCCTTGGCAAAGTTAAATTTATTGTTAATTCTATCGAGCGTTTCTGGGCGTTACAGGCACTACTATGGGTAGATAGGGCAATCGCAAAGGCTGGAAAGATGGCGGCATCTTTCGCAGATTTAATTCAACACATCACCCAACTCCGCGACCATGCACTTTATTTGGAAAACGCTCACCAGGATGTTGTGGCAAAAGTTGCCCCTGCTTACCAGGCCAGCGCCCGCAATCTCCTGCACTATCTCGCCCTGCGACAACATGATGTCCGCGAATTGCAAGACGAATTGGCGGCCCTGGGGTTGAGTTCCCTGGGGCGATGCGAAGCGCACACGCTGCACACGTTAGAGCAGGTGCTTAGAGCCTTGCATTGCCTGGCGGGTCGTCCTTCCCCACCTGAAGTGGCGGTTTCACCAGTCACCTTTGCCGACGGTCAACGCCTGCTCAAAGACCACAGCCGGGAATTGTTTGGGGAACCGCCAGCCGGTCGTCACCGCCATATCATGGTCACGATGCCGACGGAAGCTGCCACCCAACCGCAACTGGTCGCCCAACTGCTGGCAGCCGGTATGGACATCATGCGGATCAATTGCGCCCACGATGAACCGGCCATCTGGTTGCGTATGATCGAAAACCTGCGGCAAGCCCAGCAACAACTCGGTCGCCCTTGCAAAGTTTGTGCCGATTTGTGCGGCCCGAAACTGCGGACGGGTTCCTGGCCAGGCGTGCAAGTCCTGAAACTGCGTCCCAAGCGGGATTTGCGGGGAAGGGTGGTGGCGCCGGCGCAGGCGTGGCTAGTCGCTGAAGACGCGCATCCCTCGGGCATGACGGGGCCGGTGATCCCGGTGCAGGGGGACTTGGTGGCCCAGGCGCAGGGGGGGGACGAGATCACTCTCAAGGATGCAGCGGGGCGTCATCGTTGCTTACGGGTGGTGGCCGTCCAACCGGGTTGCGTGCAGGTGACCAGCGAACGAACGGTTTACCTGGAGACAGGCCTGACGCTGAAATTGCAACGCCGGGATGAACGGTTGGATGTGACAGCGCAAATCGGATTTCTACCACCTCGTTACGAAGGGATTTCCTTGCAGGTGGGCGACGTGCTGCGCCTGGTGCGGGCAACGGAAGCAGCCGACCCTACAGGCCATCCCCCAACGATTCCTTGCGACCTCGGTGACGCCTTCACCGCAATACAACCGGGGCAGCGGATTTGGTTTGACGACGGCAAGATAGGCGGGCGGGTGGTGACCAACGATGGTCAGTCCATTGGCGTGGAAATTACCACGACGCGACCGGGGGGTGATAAGCTCCGGCCAGAAAAGGGCATTAATTTGCCAGATACCGACCTGAACCTACCAGCACTCACCCAGGAAGACCGCAAGAACCTCGCTCTTCTCGCGCCCCATATTGATTTAGTCGGCTTATCGTTTGTCAGGACACCCGACGACGTGCGAACACTCACCCAAGAACTCAGCCGGCTCGCCGCCGACCATGTGGGCATTATTCTCAAAATCGAAAACCACCGGGCGTTTGAAAATTTGCCCTGGTTACTGCTGGCCAGTATGGAACGACCGCCAGTGGGCGTGATGGTGGCGCGGGGCGACCTTGCGGTAGAAGTGGGCTTTGAGCGCCTGGCCGAAGTTCAGGAGGAAATTCTCTGGCTGTGTGAAGCGGCACACGTGCCTGTTATCTGGGCCACCCAAGTGCTGGAGTCCATGGCCAAAACGGGGATGCCCTCCCGCGCCGAAGTGTCGGATGCCGTGATGAGTGAACGGGCTGAGTGCGTCATGCTCAATAAAGGCCCTTACATTGTCGAGGCCACGCGGTTTCTGGTGGATGTACTGGAGCGAATGGCGGCTCACCAGGCCAAAAAACGCGCTCGCTTGCGCTCCCTGGCCGTCGCCCGGATTTAGTTCGTTGTAGGAAAGGGGTGCGCCAATGAGTGACTTTTACTGCGCTGGTATGACCATCACGGCCTACGAATTACCCAGTGGTTTGTATGAACAATTATCCCAGCTTCTCCAACAGGAATGTAGGTTAGGCGAAGCTGCGAGCGGTCCCCCTTTTGTGCGCGATATAAAACTGTTTCAGAAACCAGGTTATCGTGGTTTAGATTGGGATTTCATAAAGGTGAGACATTTACGAGACCTGTTCACCTGGGTCAAGTCCATCTACCCGGAAGTGTTGGCGTATATTCAACTGGATGACTACTGGGACGAACTGGATATTTTTCGTAATGCACAGACGCAATCACCGGATGAGTTTTGGGCATTTTTGCGGGGATTATTTTTGGCCGAAGCCTACAGCAACAGCCGCCATGTATCCGATCAAGATGCTCTGTTGAATGAGCTGCGGCGGGTTCTGCAAACCGATTTGGGAGATGCAGCGTACCCCATTTCAATCTACTGCTTGACGGACGCCGAGAACGAAAACACTGCTTTTGCGCCCTACGTATCGGTCGGCCACCGCTGTATGATTGTCACGCTCCGGCAATGGGTGTTGTAGGTTACTCAACGCCAGCAATTGGCCAAATCTCCAGTTGATGCCGGCGGAGATCAATGCTGGCAATCCCGTTTTTAATTTCCCAGGACAAAATTTGGTCAATCCCATTTGAATAAGCCTCTGGAGCTGACAGGAGCAATTTGCTGCTGGAATCGCTCCGGTGTCACCGTTGCCAGATTGGGTAACTCAAAGTTGCTTGGCATGGATGGGGCACCAGAAGGGTAATCAAGGTAGTCAAACGATACCATCGCGCCCATCTCCAGACCCGTTCCCCCAGCGCACGTGGAGCTTCAACCTGTTCTGGCTGAGCTGGCAAACGTTGCAGATAGTGAGCGTGACATTGGGTTGCTGGCGCAAGCGCAGGGTCAAACGCGGGGCGAGGCTACGATGCGCCTTCCCGGCCACTTCGCCAAGGCAAGAGTTTTTTCCAGGTGGGCCGTGCTAGAGTAGGGGCGGGTTGCCATGTCTGTACAAGATGGATATTCTGGACACGTTAAAAGCCGATTACGCCCGCTTTCCCCACGACCAGACCTACAGTATTTACGCCGAGGACATTGTCTTTGCCGACCCGATGATGCGGGTGCGGGGGCGTAAGAACTTTCAGGGGATGATTCAGTTTCTGGCGAGCTGGTTTCGGGACATTCGCCTGGATTTGCATGCCATTCATCAAGACGGGCCGGTGATTCACACCCGCTGGACCATGAGCTGGACGGCGCCCTTGCCCTGGCAACCCCGCGTGACGGTGACGGGCCGCAGCGAGCTGACTCTCAACGCGCAGGGTTTGATTCAGCAGCAGATTGACTACTGGGATTGCTCCCGGTGGGAGTTGCTCTGCCAGCATTTCCCGTTTGCATTGGGACGCCCAAATCGCGGACAATAGGACTAGAACAGTTGGTGATTTTTGTTACGGTTTATGACAGGGGCGCCGGTGGCCATTCGGGATGAAGCTTTTACAACGGAAGTCGTCCAGGCGAAAGCGCCGGTATTGGTGTACGTGTGGGCGGAGTGGTGTGGTCCCTGTCGCTTGATGACCCAGATTTTGACCCAGATGGCGCCCCAGTGGGAAGGACGATTGAAGATGGTGAAAATGCACGCAGACGAAAATCCGGAAACCGTGAAGAACTATCAAGTGACTGGCATTCCGACGTTGTTGCTCTTCCGGGACGGGCAACTGGTCTGGCGGCACGAGGGCGTGTTGAACCAGGCCAAGCTGGAGCAAGCCTTGGCACAGCACATCGGGGGGTAGTCATGGTGCGGTTGGCGGAACGGCTGGCGCCCCTGACGCGCAATGTGTTTGCCGACATGGACCAGGCCAAGGCCCAGGCGGCGGCTCAGGGAATAGACGTGATTGACCTGTCGCTGGGGTCGTCAGATTTGCCCACGCGCCCGGAGATTCTGGCGGTGATTGCCGAAGCGTTGCAGGATACGCGCACGCACGGGTATGTGCTGTTTCACGGGACGCGGGAATTTCGGCAAGCGGCGGCCACCTGGTATGAACGGCGCTATGGGGTAGCGGTGGACCCGGAAACGGAAGTGTTGCCGCTGATTGGCTCCCAGGAAGGGACAGCCCACTTACCCTTGGCAGTGATGAACCCAGGGGATTACGCCATCTTGCTCGACCCTGGTTACCCGTCCCATGCGGGGGGCGTCGCGTTGGCCGGTGGCCGGATGTATCTTTTGCGCCTGCGGGCGGAACAGGGATTTTTGCCGGATTTTGGTCAGGTTCCCAGCGAAGTGCTACAACGGGCGCGGCTCCTGGTGTTGTCCTATCCCCACAACCCAACGACGGCAGTGGCGGACTTAGCGGTGATGGAGGCCGCTGTGGACTTTTGTCGGCGCTATGACCTGGTGCTGTGCCACGACTTTCCCTATGCGGATTTGGTGTTCGGCGAGACCTTGCCCCCGTCGGTGTTGCAGGCGGACCCAGAAAAACGGGTGAGCATTGAATTTTTCAGCCTGTCCAAGTCCTACAACATGGGGGGCTTTCGGCTGGGCTATGCCATTGGCAATCGGGAGTTAATCCTGGCGCTGCGGCGGGTCAAAGCAGTGGTGGATTTCAACCAGTACGCTGGGATTTTGCGGGCGGGGACGCGGGCGCTGCTGGGCGACCAGACAGGAGTGGGGGAGACGGTCAACACGTTTCGGGAACGGCGAGATGCGTTTGTAGCGGCGTTGCATCGCATTGGCTGGCAAGTGCCGGTTCCCCAGGCGACGATGTACGTGTGGGCGCCGTTACCTCCAGCCTGGGCGGACCGTTCCCTAGAATTTTGCCAGCATCTAGTCCAGAAAACGGGCGTGGCGGTTTCACCTGGCGTCGGCTTTGGCCCTGGCGGCGAAGGGTATGTGCGATTTGCGCTGGTGCATCCTCCAGCCCGTCTCCAGGAAGCGGTCAACCGGATGGCAAGCTGGCTAGGGATGGGCTGACCGCCAAGCCCCTTAAGGATTTTTTAATAATTCTTTACCCTTGCATTTTTCCGCAACCGCCGAAACCCCTATTCCATCTAGCGTGCCTTTATATATCGTAAACGTCCAAATTATAAAAAAATTCTAAAATACAGGATTAGGGAATACCTAAAAAAGCGAAGGTGCCCATCATGTACGACATTGAGCGATTACCGGCACCTGGCACGGTGATCTACGTAGCGGGTCAAGACCACTGTTTGGAGTTGTTATCGGGCGCCTGTTGTCGTCTAGTGCAAATGCAATGGGGATGCGTTCCAGCTGACCCACCTGGTTATAGCAGTTACTGGGTGCGGCCCCTAGGCGGTCAACGGCAATTTTGGCTACAGCTACCCTGGGCGGATGTGTTAGATCATCTGTACACGGTAGGAACTAAAGACCCCGATTAGCCCCTGTGCGGTTGCATGGGTGACCCAAAATTGGGTAAAACCAAGTCAGTTTCTCGTCTTGACCGATGCAGTGACTTCACCCCTGTTGCAGGCCGTCAACTTATCCAAGCGTTTTGGGGGGCTACTGGCTGTCCAGGGGGTTTCGCTAACGGTGAACCCAGGGAGCATTACGGGTCTCATCGGCCCCAACGGTGCCGGCAAGACTACGCTGTTCAACCTGCTGGCGGGTTCCTTGCGCCCTGACAGCGGCCAGGTGTTCTTTCAAGGCCAAGACATCACGGGGTTGCCGCCCCATGTCATCTGTCGCCGAGGTATGGTCCGCACGTTCCAGGTGGCGCGGGTGTTTAGCCGGTTGTCGGTGCTAGATAACCTGTTGCTGGCAGCTCCCGACCAGTTGGGGGAACAGATGTGGCCGGTCTTTTTTCAGCCGAAGCGCGTTGCCCAGCAGGAGCGGGAATTGCGCCAGCAAGCCATGGAAATTTTAGAGTCGGTCGGACTGGCCGCCAAAGCCCATGACTATGCGGGGTCGCTCTCGGGAGGTCAACGCAAGTTATTGGAAATGGCCCGCGCCTTGATGACCCGCCCGCAACTCATGCTCCTAGATGAACCCGCCGCTGGTGTCAATCCTACGCTCATTAACCAAATGTGCGACTACATCCAAAAGTGGAATAAAAACGGATTGACCTTTCTGATTATTGAGCATAATATGGACGTAATCATGTCGCTATGCCAGCAGGTGTGGGTGTTAGCAGAGGGGAGAAATTTGGCTGTTGGTACACCGGCAGAAATCCAAACCAATCCCATCGTCTTGGAAGCATACTTGGGGGGTGGTGAAGAATGAGATGGGTGGTATAATGCTGGGCAGCATGCGTCCTCACACTCTAAACGATAGCAATGGATTTAGCGGCTGCCCTTGAGATTTTACCCCCAGATGCTCTAGAGCCATCTGTCAGTAATGTATTTGTTGAGTCTGCCCTTTTACCATACCTAGGCTTTGAAGTTTCAGAGATTTATCCGCAGTATCCTGTGAGTAGCAGTAACAATCAAAAGACTGATTTTGCACTCAGAAAGAATACCGATACCGATATTTTTCTTCAGACAGGAAGGAACCCCTTTTTACTTGTAGAAGTTGAAAGTCGGACTACTTCCCTTGCTGAAGGTACTGCTCCCTATTGTAGGTCTGTTAATCAGCTAAGAAGACAACTTTTAGGAGACAGGTGCCGTTCTGCTCAGTGGGGTATCATCACAAATGCCAACCACATTCAATTGTTCAGGAAGCATGGGAAAGTGATATTCCCAGTAACACGTAGCATTGCATTGACCCCACAAAATGTCAATGAAGTTATCAGTGGCATTAAAGAAAGAATTTACAACCCCAATCGCGCTTTAACAGTGGCTATCTATAACAACAAGGGCGGTGTAGGCAAGACAACGACAACGATTAATCTGGGAGCAGTTCTAGCGTTGAAGGGCAAGAAAGTTCTGTTGGTTGATTTTGACTACAACCAGCAGAATTTAACTCAACGTTTGGGCATCAATCCCTGTGAAAGTTTAATATATGAGTCGATAAAAGATAGTCAAGTTAACCATCTACCATCTGCGATTATTCGGAAGAATTATAGCGCAAAGGTCAAAGACAAGGGTATTATAGATGTTTCTTTTGATGTGATTCCTGCTGATTCAAGGATGTTGACTGTGGAACAAATGCAGGAACCTGGCTACAGATTGCGGGATAAGCTTGACTTTGCACTTGGAGCCTACGACTACATTTTGATTGATACACCTCCCGGATGGCGCACTACGAACAAGCTAGTGTTCTGGGCAGCCGATGTTGTTCTGCTTCCCACTCAGCCTCACGATTGCGATTCAATTAGGGGTGCGGAAATTGCTATCGATAAATTTATACAAGAAGTACGAGATATGAAGAAAAAGGGTCTAGAGCATATATCTTCATCTTTAATAGAAGCTACACCCACGGTACTACCTATCTTTTTCAATGCCGCTGACACTCCCATAAGACAAAATGACCAACAGCATAAATATGAGGAAGAGAGTGTCGAACTACGAAGGGCAAGGAGTTTTATAGACAGCTTGGTTGAGAAGAAACCTGAACTAAAACCCTTTTTCCTACCAGGTGGTAAATTACCCCATTGTCTTCCCCATTTTGCTCATATCTCTAGCGCTGATTTTGGAGATAGACCTGCTGCTCTTTGTCACCAGTACACTTTTTCATACTATGCTTCGTTAGCCTATGCGTACTTTCTGCAAGCTGAGAGTTAGCACAAAGGGTAATAGTGACCATGATTGATGTCAGTATCATTGGTAGCCTGATGTATCTACACCTGAATGAAATTGAACCAGGTGAATCACCTGCCGTACCATCTTTCTTAATTGATGCAGCAGCAGAGTTGCTTCATAAAGCGGGAGACCGAAATTGGTTACCAATAGTAGTTAAAATTACAGGTAAAGACCGCTACCAAGTAGTAGCTAACTCATTTACGTATGCTGTAGCGAAGGCAGCAGGCTTAGAACGGGTATGGTGCGTTATTGCTGATAACAAACCAGAAACGGCATTTTTATCCCAAGTGCTGGCCCGTGAAAAAACGCCTAAAATCAACCTCTGTAGCGCTAACTGGGATGAGATCAGAGCCGGCCTGGAATATCTCCTAGAGCAGCAGCGGCTTAAGGGCGTGCAGTTGGACGTTGTTCTTAATCGCATTGCCGATGCGCCCGACCGTAAGTTTTGGACGACTTTTGACCCCATCACGAAGCTTAAATGCGGTATTACAGCGTCCAAGCTCTCAGCACTGGAAGACATCTTCTACCTCGAACCCGAACCACCTGCACCTCCACCGGAAAAAGTCAACCTTTGTACCGCCACAGCGGATGAGATTCGGGAGCGTTTGCAGTATTTGATACAGCAGTCTCGACTCAAAGGTATTGAATTAGATTTAGCAGTTGCGCGTATTGCGGAAGCATCTGACCGCAAGTATTGGTCTAAGTTTAATCCCATCACTAAGCTTGGCTGTGGCATCACCAAAACCAAGCTCAAGCTTCTTGAAGAAGTGTTCTATCTCACCCCTGAGCCGCCACCATTGCCCGCGCCTGCCGAACTGCAAGCAATGACGCTTTCCCAGTTGCGGAATCTGGCAGAAGCTCGGGGAATTGCCAACGCAGGCACCAAGAAAAAAGCTGAACTCCTGCAACTGCTTCAGCAACAGTCCTCAATTTCCTAGACAATTCAGTGACCCGCACCCCCCAACTGGGCCTGGTAATCCGCCGCCGACAACAACGTGTCCATCTCCTCGGGCTGGCTCATTTGCACCTTCAACAACCAACCGAATCCGTAGGGGTCTTCGGCAATCTTTTCTGGGGCGTCCACTAGCTCTTGATGCACCTCCGTCACTACGCCCGACACCGGCGCGTACAGGTCTGAGACCGCCTTCACCGATTCAATCGTCCCGAACCGTTCACCCTTTTGCAATTGGCTTCCCACCGACGGCAACTCCAGGTAGGTAATATCCCCTAGTTCTTCAACTGCAAACGCCGTAATACCCACCACTGCCAGACCATCCCGCAGGGCAACGTACTCATGACTCGGCGTGTAACGCAATTCGGTTGGGTAAGTGAGCGCCATGACCCTATCCCGCACGACGGTAAAACGTTCTCTTTCCTACTGTAACCGGTAACGCCTGGTCCCGAACCTGCACCGTCAAGGGGGTTCCTTCCTGTGCCCAGGCCGTGTCCACGTAGGCAAACCCAATGGGTCGCCCTAGGCTCAACGACAGGGTGCCGCTGGTGACGTGCCCCACGATGCGGTCCGTCGCCAACACGGGATAGCCGGTGCGAAAAATCCGCCGCCCCGTGCCCCACAATCCCACCAGCTTTTGCGCCACGCCCGTCTGCTTCTGGATGAGTAGAGCCGCGCGTCCCAAGAAATCGCCCTTGTGCCAGTCCACCACCCACGACAACCCAGCAGCTAACGGCGTTGTGCTCTCGTTCATATCTTGTCCATACAGGTGCAGGCCAGCTTCCAACCGCAGGACATCCCGCGCCACCAGACCACAGGGGGTCGCGCCCCGTTGGAGCAATTCCCGCCATAGCGCCTGACCGACTGACGGTTCCGCTTGAATTTCCCAGCCGTCTTCGCCTGTGTAACCCGTGCGTGCCGCCCAAACGGTCCCCAAGGGAGTGGCAAATGTCCCGTGCCCAAAGCGCGGAATGGTCGCCAGGGGCGTGTCCGTCAAAGTCTGGAAAATGGCCGTCGCCTGGGGACCTTGGAGCGCCAGCAGGGCGTAATGGAGATGCTCTAACTGGAGCGTCGGCGGCAAATGCTGTCGCAACCAGCGCAGGTCTTTGGTTGTGCAGGCGGCGTTGACAATCAATTTGACGCCCGCTTCCCCCTGGGCATAAACAATCAAGTCGTCCAAAATGCCCCCCTGCTCGTTCAACAACAGCGTGTATTTCGCCATGCCTGGCGACAGATGGGCAATGTCACTGGGAACCAACCGGTTGAGATGGACTAAAGCATCCGGTCCCGTCAGTTGAATTTGTCCCATATGGGAAATATCAAATAAACCGGCGCGTTGCCGCACCGCCTGATGTTCAACCATTAAACCTGCAAATTGCCCGGGCAATATCCAATCGGCAAATTCGGTGAGCTTGGCCTGCTGTTCATAACAGGAGCGCAAGGGGGAATTCTGCATCGGAGCCGCCACAACGGGTGTCTTCATTGTACCTAAGATCACCCGTGGTATATAATCACTGCCAGAGTTTTTCCGAGTAGGACGACGCCTATGAGACCGGAAACCCGCGACCGGATTGAATCTCTGATTAAGAACAACAAAATCATGGTGTTTATGAAGGGGACCAAACTGATGCCCATGTGCGGTTTTTCTAATAATGTGGTGCAAATCCTGAATGCACTGGGAGTGCCTTACGAAACCTTTGACGTGCTCAGTGATGAGGAAATCCGGCAAGGGATCAAGGAATACAGCAATTGGCCGACGATTCCCCAGGTTTATATCAATGGGGAATTTATCGGCGGGTCGGACATCATGATTGAGATGTACCAGTCGGGCGAACTCCAGGAGAAGATTGCGGTGGCGATGGCCTCCTAAAACTCCTTACTCCCCCAGCCAGGGGCGACCTGGGCCGCCCGCAGGATGAAAGCAGCCAATTGGGCTAGTTCTGGGTCTGCTACACTCTCGGGCGGTAAAGCGCGACAGGTATAACTCTCTTCTTGCCCGTCGTAGCTACGGGGCGCGCGCATAAACGCCATCAGCGCCGCAATATTATCACGTGGGGGCGTTGCACCCTGCAAGTCCGCCAGGGATAGGGAGACTCGCGGGTTGGGCAGCGTGGCCCCACCGACGTGACAGTTGATGCAGTTGCTTTCAAACAGGCGCTTGCCCACGCTCAAGTCTGCAGCCGTAAAGGTTTGGAGCGCGCCGCTGGCATCGGCTTTAAGGGCGACGGGTTCCCTTGCCTGGAGATAGCGCTGGACATAGGGGTCAATCCGGGCCGCCCAAGCCGGTGGTGCCGCCCACAGCCACAGCAACCAGAGCGCCCCCAGGATTAGTAATGCACCTTGCCGCCGCCCCACTGGACCCCCCGGATTTTCGGTTGGATCAGAATGTGCCCTGCAATCGCGTACAGGTCATCCTCGGTCAGGTCACGCATTTTTGGGTAAATATCGGCGCTGGCGATACTGGGATGAATCTCGGCAATGGACGTTAAACCGTCATAGCTCGTCGGGTTTTTCATGTAGTCCACCAAGGCTTCGATGTTATTGCGGGGTGGCGTGGCCAGAGCGAGGGATTCGGGGTCGAGGCCCACTGCTGGATTGGTTTTGGTAATGCCGCCTGCGTGACAGGTAGCGCATTTGGCGTTGAACAATCGTTTGCCGCGTTGTACCTGCTCTAGACTCAGGGTAACCATATCCCCCTTTTCGTTCAGGGGCACTGTGCGGGTTGCAACGTCTAACTTGACTGCCCAGGCCGGCGCAAACCAGCCCCACCACAGCCAAACCCCCAACGCTATGCACAAGCACATTCTGATCATGACTCTCCTTTGCCCAACACAACAGCCGCACCCTTTAGCTTAGCAGGAATCCGGGGGTCACATAGCGATGTCCGCCGGTTTGTTGCACAGGGCTATGCAGGCGCAACAGTTGGCCCAAAACCGGTTTTAAGCGGGTGCGCGGCACAATCATGTCCACAAACCCGTGCTGCAACAGGTATTCCGCCGTTTGAAAGTCGTCCGGCAGTTTCTCGCGCAGGGTCTGTTCAATCACGCGCCGCCCCGCAAACCCGATGAGGGCTTTAGGTTCCGCCAAGATTAAGTCCCCGAGCATCGCAAAGCTAGCGGTGACCCCGCCAGTGGTCGGATGGGTGAGTACGCTGATATAGAGCAAGTTCGCTTGCCGGTGCCGTCCCAATGCCGCCGCGGTCTTGGCCATTTGCATGAGGCTCAGCATGCCCTCTTGCATCCGCGCGCCCCCCGACGCGCATACCAAAATCACGGGCAACCGGCTCTGGGTCGCAGTTTCCACCAGGCGAGCAATTTTTTCGCCCACAACGGACCCCATACTCCCGCCCATGAAGTTGAAGTCCATCACGCCTAGGGCCACTGGCCATCCTTCGATTTGACCTAGGCCCGTCTGGATGGCGTCTTTGAGACCTGTTTTGTGCTGCATCTCCCGCAGGCGCTCGCTGTAGGGTTTGCGGTCCACAAAGTGCAGGGGGTCTGCCGGCGTCAGGTGTTCGTTGAGCGGTTGCCAGGTGTCGGCATCCACCAGTTGTTTAATCCGTTCCTGACTCGTGACGGGGTGGTGATAGCCGCACTCAGGACAGACTTTGTAGTTCAGATGTAAATCCTTGGTGTAGGTCAACGCCCCGCAAGCCAGGCATTTGGTCCACAGGCCGTCGGCAATTTCCCGCTGTTGATACTCCTGGCTCAGCGGAGCCGCCTTGGGTCGCTTGGCAAACCAGTCAAACAAACTCATGTGCCGCAGTCTTTGCCGGTCTTTTCGCATCTTAGCAGGGTCGGCGTAGGTCGGATGGGCCTCTCGGTGTGGGAAAATCCTAAAATAGCACTCAAAGTTTTTAGGTTCCCGCATGGCGATTGGTTATTTAGCGCTGGTGCTGCACGCCCACTTACCCTTTGTCCGGCACCCCGAAGCGGATTACGTTTTGGAGGAGGAGTGGCTGTATGAGGCCATTACCGAGACCTACATCCCCCTGATTCGCATGTTTGAGGGTCTCCAGCGGGACGGGATTGATTTCAAGATGACCCTGAGCCTGACGCCGCCGCTGGTGCAAATGCTGCGCGACCCCCTGCTCCAGGAGCGCTACGACCAGTACCTGGCCAAACTCGAAGAGCTAGCCGAATTGGAGATTGAACACAACCAGCACAATGGGCACATCAAGTATCTCGCTGAACACTACGCCCGCGAATTCAACCTGATCCGCCAGACCTGGGAAGACTACAGCGGGGATTTAGTGGCGGCGTTCAAAAAATTTCAAGACAGCAACAACCTGGACATCATCACTTCTGCCGCTACCCATGGCTACTTGCCCTTGATGCAGATGTACCCCCAGGCGGTATGGGCGCAATTGCAAGTGGCGGTTGAGCATTACCAAGAACACTTCGGCTGCATGCCGCGGGGCATCTGGCTGCCTGAGTGCGCCTATTACGAAGGGTTGGAACGGATGCTGGCGGATGTGGGGATTCGCTATTTCATCTGTGACGGCCATGGGTTGCTCTACGCGCGACCCCGCCCGCGCTATGGGACGTATGCTCCTATCTTTACGGAAACCGGAGTAGCCGTCTTCGCCCGCGACCACGAAACTTCGCAACAGGTCTGGTCATCGGAAGTGGGGTATCCCGGCGACCCAGTGTATCGCGAGTTCTACAAAGACATTGGCTGGGAAGCCGATTACGAATACATCAAGCCCTATATCATGCCCAACGGTCAGCGCAAGAACGTGGGGATTAAGTACCACCGCATTACCCACCGCAACTGCAGTCTCAGTGACAAAGCGCTATACGACCCCTACTGGGCCAGAGAAAAAGCGGCAGAGCATGCCGGCAACTTTATGTACAACCGCACGCAGCAGATTGGGTATTTGGCGGAACTGATGCAACGGCCCCCCATCGTGACCGCCCCCTACGACGCTGAACTCTACGGCCACTGGTGGTACGAAGGCCCCTGGTTTTTGGATTATTTGTTCCGCAAGTCCTATTACGACCAGGATGTGTACGAGATGACCCACCTGAGCGATTACCTGCGGGCGCATCCGACCCACCAGGTTTGCCGTCCCGCCCAGTCCAGTTGGGGGTACAAGGGCTTTCACGAGTACTGGCTCAACGAGACCAACAGTTGGATTTACCCGCACCTGCACAAGGCCACCGAACGGATGATTGAATTGAGCCGGCGCGAACCGAAGGACGAATGGGAATGGCGAGCTTTGAATCAAGCAGCGCGAGAGTTGCTTCTGGCGCAATCGTCCGACTGGGCGTTCATCATGCGGACCGGAACCACGGTGCCCTATGCCGTGAAACGCACCCGCTCCCACTTGCAGCGGTTCAACCGACTGTACGAAGAGATTAAAGCGGGCAAAATTGACCGCGACTGGTTGGTGAAGCTGGAACAAATCGACAACATCTTTCCTCATATCAACTACCGCGTGTACCGCCCGCTAGACTAGGTTTCATAGCCGGAGTGTTGCTAGTGGTTTGCCTATGACGAAAGTGGACAAACAACGTGCCCTCCCATCTTCGAAACCCACTGACGAAAACAGCTTGGTCGAGTGGGTCAAAACCATTGGAGTTAGCTTACTCTTGGCGTTTGGGATTCGGACATTTGTCGCCGAAGCGCGCTACATTCCCTCAGAATCCATGATGCCCACGCTACAGGTGAACGACCGGCTCATTATTGACAAAGTGACCTACGAGTTTCGCGACCCCCAACGGGGTGAAATCGTGGTGTTTCAACCAACGCCGGTGCTGCGGGAACAGGGATTTCGAGATGCGTTTATCAAGCGAATCATTGGTTTACCCGGCGAACAGGTGCAAGTGAAAAAAGGTGTGGTGTATATCAATGGCCAACCCCTAGCGGAACCCTACGTTGCTGCACCAGCGAATTACGAATATGGCCCGGTGACCGTACCTCCTGGCCATTACCTGGTATTAGGGGATAACCGCAACCACAGTTTTGACAGTCACTTCTGGGGATTTGTCCCCCGGCAAAACATCATTGGTCGTGCCGCCGTCCGATTTTGGCCTCCCCATCGCATTGGCGGCATTCCCTCACCCTAGCACCTGAATTTGGGACCAATCGTTGATGATGCTGTCGGCAAGGGGAGCGAGTTTGTGGCGCGGGTGAAATCCCCAGGCGACGGCAATGGCTGCGGCACAGCCAGCCCGCTTGGCCATTTCCATATCGACGGGGGAATCGCCGACCATGACCGTTTGGCTAGGGTCAACGCCCAGGATTTGACAGGTGTGTAGGAGCGCCTGGGGGTCGGGCTTACTGGGGGGCAGGTCAATCCCTGTGTAGTAGTCCAGCAAGTCGTGGAGTTGATTGTGGGCGACAAAGGCCTGCACGTTCGGGGAAATATCCGCTGAAAGAATCGCTTGCCGGCATCCTGCTTGCGCCAGTTGCTGGAGTACCTCGCGAGCGCCGTGGCGTAAAGGAATGGTTTGCACGCTGGGGCCTTCCCGTTCCACTTGCTGAAAAATGTCCCGCACCAGGTGCAACGCGCTTTGCCAATCCCAACCCAGCTCTGCGACATAAGCCGCTGCGGCAATTTCGTTCTCATACCGGCTTCCCGTCGCCAGCAGCCCCCCTGGTTCCAGAGCGCCGTTTTTGAACCCGAAAGCGCGTCGCAGGCGGTGAGCCACCCCCGGCGCCCTAGCCTCCAGACACTGCAGGCGTTGTTCGCCCACTTGCCGCCAGTAATCCAGCGTATCTGCCAGCGTGCCGTCCTTATCCCAGACCACTGCTTGGATATTGGGCAGGGGTAATCCGTTGAAAACCAACGTGGGCATAATGGCGCTTGAGTGTGTGACCGTTTCCAGCCTATCACCCCGTCTGGTAGGATGAAGGCGTTGGGTCGTGGGGGAGTCAGCAACATGGCAACGCCCCAGCGCTGGTGGTTGAAATTGGTCATGGTGATTGGCGGGGCGGCTTTTTTAGGGCTGGGCGTTTTGCCCTATTTAGATAATTTGCTGCCGGAGACTTCCACCTCAAAACCAACTCCCACGGATGAACGGGTCAGCGCGGCCAAAGGGTATGAACTAGTGCTGCAAAAAGACCCGAATAATACCTACGCCTTGCGCGGGTTATTGGAAATTCGCCTGCAAGAAAAAGACTTGAAAGGAGCGGTTCCCTTACTGGAGCGATTAGCGAAATTGCATCCTCAGGTGAGCGAATACGCCATTTTACTGGCCCAAACGCAGGCAGAACTTGGCGATAAAGAAGCCGCAGTGAAAACCTATCGGCAATTGCTGCAACGACAACCGGGCAATTTGCTGGCGCTCGTGGGCGTGACCGACCTGCTCGTGCAATTGGAACGCCCAGCAATGGCGGAATCCCTACTGCAACAGAGTTTGAAAAAAGTCAATCCCAAGCAAGCTGATATGACAGGGATTCAGATTCAAATGGCGCGGGTGTATCTGGCGCAGGGAAAAGTTCCACCGGCGCTTGCCCTGCTGGACCAACTCATCCAACAAAATCCCCAAGATTTTCGACCCGTTTTTGCCAAAGCCCAAACCCTCAAAGCCATCGGTAAAACCAAAGACGCCCAACCCCTATTCACTAAAGCAGCCGAGTTAGCGCCTCCCGAGCATCGCGATGAAATTAAACGGCTAGCCGCAGCAACGCCTTCTCCCAGTCCTAAGTAGTTTTTCTCTGCGGTGTTCATCAGCCGGTCATTTGGGCTGGTTACCTCTTTGGTTGCAGCGTAAAGCCTTTTGTTGGGTCTTAGCAATCTGATTTGATTTCCATCGATGCTGGCATGCCTCGGGTCACAGGGTGCAGACCCGTTCTGGTTTTTTCTACCATCTCCCTGACAGGAGAATCTGAAGCGGAGATTCCCCCTGCAACCGCCAACTAGCACCTTACAGAAATACCCGTTCTAACCTCTTCTAGAATTGCTATAGTACGAGGCTAGGTCTTTTAAACTGCGAGAATTGGCGCTTTCTTTCCCAACCAACACCTATTCAGTTGCATGGCGAGCGAACCAATTCTCTAAATCTGCGGCGCTCTGAAAATCCAGCAATGCCTCTCCTAACGCTTCCAGTTGCTCCAGCGGTAGGGATTGAATCCGCTGGGTTTGGTCAGGAGACAGGGGACCCACTTTGCGCTGAAGCAGACGTAGCACTAAAGCCACGGCTTCTGCTTGGCGACCACTCACTTCCCCTTCCTGGAAGACCTCCTGATAAAATCGCGTCTGTTGCAGCGGCGCCAAACCCAGCATCTCCATAATCCGACGGCTCTCCTGACCTGGAAATTTCCGCACCAAGGCTTCCACTACCCATTCTAACCATGGCTCTTGCGCCTGGGTGATAATTGCTCGGCCTATTGTTACCGCGTCTTCCTCTGGTGCCACAATTAAGCGCAGGAGTTCCATGCCAATATAGCTAAAATCACAAAACTTGACATAAGCTACGGATAGTTTCATTGACCAAGGATTGCAGATTTTCGATTGGACT